>DAIESR010000399.1 GCA_027346205.1 Beijerinckiaceae bacterium | reverse complement strand
CGAGCTATGATGAACAGAGCGCTGCGCTCGCGCGAAGCCGCACGCTCGAATTTTTCCTGCGCCATATGGGATAGTGGCCCAGGACGACTCGTGTTGCAAAGTCCCGTGCTTCGAGACGTTTTGGGAGTGGCTAAAGCGCCTTTGCTGGATCTGCTTTCGCCCGCAGCGCTGTCGAAGAAAGCGCCGACCGCGGCCCGTGTAGAAAGATGAAGGCCGGCGCCGTGGCGGCGGCAAAGGCGCGGCCATCGCTCTCCTCGTAGCGGTAACGGCTGAGAAAAGCGCCGGCCGGCGAATGTATCGCCGACCATGTCGAGCCGGGCCGATCGATCAAGGCGATTGGTACCAGCGTGGCGATATCACGCCAGCGCTTCCAATGATGGAATGTCGAAAGATTGTCGGCGCCCATGATCCAGACGAAATGGACGCCGGGACAATGCTCCGTCAGATAGGCGACGGTCTCATAAGTATAGCGCGTACCGATCGTGGTTTCGATGCCGCTGACCGTGATGCGCGGATGCTGGGCGAGGCGGCGGACCGCCGCGATCCGCGTTGCGAGCGACGGCAGAAGATGCGTGTCCTTCAGCGGATTGCCTGGACTCACCAGCCACCAGATTCGATCGAGCCCGAGGCGACGCAAAGCGAGAAGGCTTGCTGCCCGATGGCCCTCATGCGGCGGGTTGAAGCTGCCGCCGAAGAGGCCGATCTTGAGCCCCGGCGCATGGGGCGGCAGTTTGAACGGATCGGTGGCGGTCACGCAGCGCTCACGGCCGGATCTGACCCGTGCCATGCACGCGATATTTGAACGAGGTGAGCTGCTCAAGAGCCACAGGCCCACGCGCGTGCATCCGCCCCGTCGCAATGCCGATCTCGGCGCCGAAGCCGAATTCGCCGCCGTCGGCGAATTGCGTCGAGGCATTATGAAGGACGATCGCCGAGTCGACTTCGTGCAGAAAGCGCTCCGCCGCCGCGGCATTCTCCGTCACGATGCAATCGGTATGATGCGAGCCATAGGTCTCGATATGGTCGATGGCGCCGTCGAGCCCATCGACCACACGCACGGCAATGATGGCATCGAGATATTCGGTGGCCCAATCCTCTTCCGTCGTCGGTGTCACGCGTGAATCGACCGCGAGCGTCGCGGCATCGCCGCGGACGGCGCAGTCTTCATCGAGCAGCATTTTCACCAGCGGCTGAAGATGCGTCGCGGTACAGGCCCGATCTACCAGAAGAGTCTCGGCCGCACCGCAAACTCCCGTCCGGCGCAGCTTCGAATTGCGCACGATGCTCAGCGCCTTGGCGAGATTGGCATCGCGGTCGACATAGACATGATTAATGCCTTCGAGATGCGCGAAGACCGGCACCCGTGCCTCGGCCTGGACGCGGGCGACGAGGCTTTTGCCGCCGCGCGGGACGATGACATCGAGATTGCCACCGAGCCCTGTCAGCATTTCGCCGACAGCGGCGCGGTCCTTCACTGGCACACGCTGGATCGCCGTCTCCGGCAGGCCGGCCGCCTGCAAGCCATCGACGAGACATTGATGGATCATGGAGACCGAGTGGAAGCTCTCCGAGCCGCCGCGCAGGATCACGGCATTGCCGGCCTTGAGGCAGAGCGCGCCGGCATCGGCGGCAACGGCCGGGCGGCTCTCGAAGATCACGCCGATGACGCCGAGCGGCGTCGCCACGCGCTCGATGACGAGGCCGTTCGGGCGCTCGAAGCGCGCCAGAAGGCGGCCGACCGGATCGGGCAGGGCAGCGATGTCTTCGAGACCCTTGGCCATGGATTCGACGCGGTTGTTATCGAGCAGGAGGCGGTCGAGGAAGGCAGGCGTCATCCCCTTGGCTCTTGCTTCCGCCATGTCGCGCTGATTGGCGGCGAGAATCTCGGCGGCGCGCGCGCGGATTTTCTGCGCCGCGACCATGAGCGCCTTGTTTTTTGCTTCCGTCGAAGCGAGAGACAGCCCATGCGCGGCACGCCGCGCGGCACTGCCGAGTGCGGCCATCACGGCCGGGATGTCGTCGCTTGTTTCAACGAGCTTGAGATTATCCATTCGAGATCCGAATATTTGTGCCGGGTGGGATCTTGCTGCATGATGGTGCGAAAGCGAGGCTGTGCCTCGCATATTATGACGGCGGGGCCGGCGAAGCCAGCCCTTCGATGGAGATCTCTTGCGTCCCATGGCGCGGTCGGTGGCAAGCCGAGCGCGCCATATGTCGAATTGCTTGTCCAACGGACCGCGCTTCCCGATTTGACTTGGCGACGCCTATCGTGACCAGTATGGGTTTCAGCTGCACCATAGGCACGCCACCATGAACCTTATCGTCGCGCTTATTTTTGCCGCCATCATCCTCTCTGGCCTGCTCGAGATCTATCTGGAGCGAAGGCAGATCGTCGCCGTCGCCGCGCATCGCGAGCGCGTGCCAGTAGCCTTCGCGGGCCAGCTCAGCCTCGAAGAGCATCGCCGCGCGGCGGACTATACTTTGGCGCGCACGCGGCTCGGCATGGCGCAAAAGGGTTTCGATACCATTATAGCCTTGCTTTGGTTGGCCTTCTTTCTTGCGCCTGCTTATGCTCTCGTGGCGCGGTTCGTCGTGCCCGGCCTCTCGCGCAGCGTCGCGCTCGTGCTTTTCATGGCGGCGATCGGCTATGTGCTCGACCTTCCCTTCACGATCCTCCGTACCTTTCGGCTCGAAGCCGCATTCGGCTTCAATCGCACGACGCCGGGCATGTTTTTCCGCGATCAGATCAAGGGCATTGTGCTTCAGTTCGTTCTCGTGCTCCCACTGCTCTATGGATTCTTCACCCTGCAGCGCGGCATCCCCCATCTCTGGTGGGTTCTCGCTTGGGCGGCTCTCATGGCGGTGATGCTGGCGATGATCGTGATCTATCCAGCTTTCATCGCACCGTTGTTCAATAAGTTCACGCCGATGGCAGAAGGGCCGCTGAAGGCGCACATCGAAGCGCTGCTCGTCAAATGCGGCTTCGAATCCAAGGGCCTCTTCGTCATGGACGCCTCAAAACGATCGACCCATGGCAATGCCTATTTCACCGGCTTCGGCAAGGCCAAGCGCATCGTCTTCTTCGACACGCTCTTGCAAAAGCACAATGAGGAGGAGATTCTCTCCATCCTGGCGCATGAGCTTGGGCATTATAAATTCGGCCACGTCACCCTGCGCATCGTCGAATCGGCAGCGCTGACTTTCGTCGCTTTCGCGGTTCTCTATTGGGCTTTCGCGGGCGGGCTGACCCAGGCTTTCGGCTTGCCCGACGAGCCGGGCCTCGTTCTGGTGATCGTGCTCTTCGCGATGGGGCCTGTCGCGCATCTCCTGGCGCCTTTCACCAATTTTCTGTCGCGGCGCGCTGAATTCCAGGCCGACGGATTCGCGAAAAGCATGCTCGGCGGGCAGCCGATGATCAGCGCGCTGACGAAGCTTTCCCGGGACAATCTGGCGACCTTGACGCCGGATTGGCTCTATGCCCTCTTCTATTATTCACATCCGCCGATCCCGGAGCGGATCGCGCATTTGAACAGCGCTTGAGGCGACGGGCGTCGCTCGCGGCTTGTGCGCGGGGATGCGAGGGAATACTTGGGGCTGCGCGCCGATCATTTGTGTATGATGTTTTCGCGCGTGGTCCGACTGGGCCATGGGGCAAATTCATTATCGAGACGGATGCCACCCATGCAGGCTGATCGAAAGACGAGCTTTCGTCCCTTCAAGGCCGAACTTAAGCAATTATACGCCTTTTTCATCCGCCGCCAGAATGCGCCTTGGCTCGTCGCGACGAGCCATTGGATCGAGCGCAATATCATGGTCAAGCGGCGGCAACGGCGCTGCCAACAGGATGTTCTGCACTCAGAACGCGCCAATAAAGACATAGA
>DAIESR010000379.1 GCA_027346205.1 Beijerinckiaceae bacterium | reverse complement strand
GAAGGGAAATAACAGACCGCCAGGTAATGTCCCTAAATCAAAAACTTAGTGGATATCCCGATCAAAATGGTCGAACCGAAGGCACTGCAAAAAGGTGCAGTGCGGCGCTGTCTCCATTCAGGTCCGGTTAATTCACGCTTTCGAATAATACGAATTGCAACTCTGAACCCGCCGTGACCATAGCGTCCGGCAAAGAAGGAATTTCACGATGTTGAAGAGATTTTTGGCCACTGCTCTCTTGGTCTCCGCCGTCGCCATCGCACCGGCCATGGCGCAGCCTGCGCCCACCGAAGGCACGCCCGAAGGCGCGCCGCCGGCAAAAACCATGAACAGCACGCCTGAACCGCATAAAGTGGTGAAGCATGTCAAGCATAAGGCGAAGCACACCAAGATGAAGCACCACAAGCCGATGCATAAGAAAATGATGCATAAGAAGATGATGCATAAGAAGATGATGCCCAAAGAAATGATGCACAAAGAGATGATGCCGAAAGAGACCGCACCGCAATAATACTCGGCCGGCAAAAGCGTCGACGCGCAAGGGGTACCGGCTTTCGTCGGTACCCTGAATCGATATGCGCCGCTCACAGGCCTTTTGCGGCTCGCGCGAGATTGAGTTCCAAGAGCTTTATTAAACCGGGTGCTTTTCCAAAGCCTCGTCGGTGGAAATATCCTCGTCGAGCCGCATCGGCCCTCACGCCACCGCTTTGATCACTTTGCCGAGCTTGTCGACGATCTCGCCGATCTGATCCTCGCTGATGATGAGCGGCGGGGTGAGCACGACCGTTTCGCCGGCGAGCCTGATCAAAAGATCATAATCGTGGAAGGCACGGTCCATCGCTTCGAAGGCGCGCTTGCCGGGCGCATCGGGCCGGGGTGCGAGATCGATCGCCGCCGTCAGACCCACATTGCGGATGTCGGGCACATTCGGCAGGCCCTTCAGCGAATGAACCGCATCCGCCCAGATCGGTTCGAGCTTTTTGGCGCGCTCGAAGAGGCCTTCCTCGGCGTAGAGATCGAGGGTTGCGAGACCCGCGGCGCAGGCGAGCGGATGACCGGAATAGGTATAGCCGTGGAAAAGCTCGACCGCATGGTCCGGGCCTTTCATGAAGGCATCATAGATCCCTTTGCGGATCGCGACGCCGCCCATGGGCACGGTGCCGGACGTGACACCTTTGGCGAAGCAGATCATGTCGGGGATGACGCCATAGCGCTCGGCGGCAAAAGCATAGCCGAGCCGGCCAAAACCGCAGATCACCTCGTCGAAGATGAGCAGAATGCCATATTTGTCGCAGATCGTTCTGAGCTTCTGCAGATAGCCCTTGGGCGCCGGCAACACGCCCGTCGAGCCGGCCATGGGCTCGACGATGACGGCGGCGATGGTCGAGGCATCATGCAGCCCGACGAGACGTTCGAGTTCGTCGGCGAGATGCGCGCCCCAGTCCGGCTCGCCCTTGGTGAAGGCCTGCTCGGCGCGATTATAGGTCGCCGGCAGATGATCGACGCCGGCCACCAAGGCGCCGAAGATTTTGCGATTGGGTACCATGCCGCCGACGGCGGTGCCGCCGAAACAAGCGCCGTGATAGCCGCGCTCGCGGCCGATGAGGCGCTGGCGCGAGCCCTCGCCCCGGACATTGTGGTAGCCGATCGCGATCTTCAGCGCCGTATCGACCGCCTCCGATCCAGAATTGGTGAAGAAGATCTGGTCGAGATCGCCGGGCGTCATCGCCGCGAGGCGCGAGGCGAGCGCAAAGGCCTTGGGATGACCGAATTGGAACGGCGGCGCAAAATCGAGTTCGGCCGCTTGTTCTTGAATGGCGGCAACAATCGGTGCCCGGCTATGGCCGGCATTGGCGCACCAGAGTCCAGCCGTGCCATCCAGGATGGCACGCCCTTCCGGCGTGAAATAATGCATGTCCTTGGCGCGGGCCACCATGCGAGGGCTTTGCTTGAAAGCCCGATTCGCGGTGAAGGGCATCCAATAGGCATCGAGATCGTTGGGGCGGGCAGCAAGCGCGACGGCGGAAGCAGACATGGGAGGCTCCGGGACAAGGTCGGATTTTGGAAAGCTTAACACGTGCCATCTGCGCTGAAATGACGTCCTCTGCGAGATCAGGCGGGCCCCGCCTTGTCCGCCTCATGTCACAATGTTAAGCCACAATAGCTTGCTGTGATTGCAGGATGCCGGATAAAGAAAGCATTGTCATTGCTCAGGGATTTCGTGCTGGCGAGCCTGCATCACCTGGCCGCCTTTTCCTTGGTCGCGCTTCTCGCGATCGAACTCACCCTGGTGAGACCAAGTCTAGACGCCGCGACGATCAAGCGCCTCGGCCGCATTGATCTCGCTTTCGGCCTCGCCGCGGCGGCGATGCTGGTGGCGGGTTTCGCACGAGTCTTCTATGGAATCAAAGGGCCTGCCTATTACATTGGCAATTGGGTCTTCTGGACCAAGATCGGCATTTTCGCCCTGATCGGCTTTCTGTCCATCCGGCCCACCCTGCGCTTTTTCGCCTGGAGGCGTCTCTTGAAGGTCGATCCGCAAGCCCTGCCCACGCCGGAGGATATTTTGGAAGTCAAGCGCATCATCCATATCGAAGTGGGCCTCATCCTGCTTCTGCCCATTCTCGGCGCCGCCATGGCGCGCGGCTATGGCTTGCCTTGATCGCGTTTGGAACATGCTCCGGCCGGCCTTGCCACCAATCGTTGCGTAAAAGATCGGAGCGTGTTTCGACCACACGCCCGATCGAACATTACAGGTTTTGAAGATCACCCATGAACGCCCCGTTTCCCCCGCCCTCGTCGCAAGCGCCGCTGCTTCTCGGCGGGCTCCATGAAATCGCGGAAAATTACGATGTGATCCTGTGCGACGTCTGGGGCGTGATCCACAATGGCATTACGCATTTCCCCAAGGCGGCCGAGGCCTTGACGCGGTTTCGCGCCAAAGGTGGCATCGTGGTGCTCATCACAAATGCGCCGCGGCCGCATGGAAAAGTCATCGAACTCATGGATGCGCTCGGCGTGCCGCGCACGGCTTTTGACGGGCTCGTATCCTCTGGTGATGTGACCGTGTCGCTCATCCTCGAGCGCGGCGCGTGCTCACTCGCCCATATCGGACCGGCGCAGGACCGCTCTCTCTTCGACGCGGCCACAGATTTATCCGGCAGGCCTGTCCAATTCGCCGGGCTCGAGGTGGCGGATTTCGTCGTCTGCACCGGACTTTTCGATACCGACACGGAGACGCCCGCCGATTATGCGGCTCGGTTCGAGCTGATGCGCCGCCGTGATGATCTCGACTTCATCTGCGCCAATCCGGACATAGTCGTCGAAGTCGGCACGGCTCTCGTCTATTGCGCCGGCGCTTTGGCCGAAGCCTATGCGGCCATCGGCGGTCGTGTCATCCAGGCCGGCAAGCCCTATCCGCCGATCTATGCTCGGGCGC
>DAIESR010000336.1 GCA_027346205.1 Beijerinckiaceae bacterium | reverse complement strand
GGCCGGCTCGTGCGGCTTGGCGAAAGCGGTTTCGTGACCCGAGTCTTTCTGTTCGGCGGGCTCAAGATGGTGCACAGCCGTGGCCGAGGCCGGTATGACTGCCCGCGGCTCCGCTTCAGCGATAGGGACTTCGACGAGTTCTCCCATCGCGTCCGGGCGAGGCCCGGACTCGAAACGCTTCATATCGGAATCCATTGGCCAATCCGCCGTGAATCCGGCTGGGCTGGTTTCGATCGTGCCGGCACGCGTTTCGGCGACGAGAATCTCGCCCGCGACCTCATTCGTCGTTTCATCGGAGACATCACCATGACCGCGGCCGCGCCGGCGCGGACGCCGCCGCCGGCCTTCGCGCTTGGGCTCGGCGTCCCCGGCCATCAGGCTGGTATGTCCTTCGGCCGGCTCTCCGCCTTCCGAAAGCGCCGCGTCCGGACTACGCTCGGGGAAACCGCCGAATTGCGCGACAAAGCCCAAAGCGTCATCGGAGGGCTGCGGCGCATTGGCGTTGATGCCTGTCGCCTCTCTGTCGCGGCCGCGCCTGCGCCGGCGCCGCCGCCGGCGGCCATCGCCTTGATCGCCTTCGTCACCCTGGCCTTCAGCCGCTGTCTCTTCCGAATCTTCGGACATATCCTCGGCAAGCTCGTCTTCATCGACGATGGCAGGAGGCGCGCTCGCACTGAGCGCTTCGGCGCGTACCGGTTCGGCAACGCCGATCGCCGGTTCGCCACGTTCCATCGCGTGATAGGCGGTGCCAGTCAGGCTGTCGTCGGCGCTGATCGTGATGGAGACGCCGAAGCGCTGCTCGAGATCACTCAGATTGGCGCGCTTCTGATTGAGAATGTAAAGCGCCACCTCGGACCGCGTCCGCAGGCTTATGTTATGCGCCGAACTCTTGATCAGCGCGTCTTCGAGGACGCGTAGAACATGGAGCGCAATCGAAGCAGTCGAGCGAACCGTGCCTGCTCCGACACAATGCGGGCAGACCGTGGTCGAGCCTTCAAGCACGCCGGTCCTGATCCTTTGCCGCGACATTTCGAGCAGGCCGAAATGCGAGATACGGCCGATCTGGATGCGGGCGCGATCGTTTTTCAAAGCGTCCTTCATCCGCCGTTCGACAGAGCGATTATTACGGCTCTCCTCCATGTCGATAAAGTCGACGACAATGAGGCCCGCGAGATCGCGCAGGCGCAATTGCCGCGCGACCTCGTCGGCGGCCTCCAGATTGGTGCGCAGGGCGGTGTCTTCGATATTATGCTCGCGCGTGGAACGGCCCGAGTTGACGTCGATCGCGACGAGAGCCTCGGTCTGATTGATGACCAGATAGCCGCCCGACTTCAGAGGCACGTGATTGGAGAACATCGCGTCGAGCTGCGCCTCGACGCCGGATTTGGCGAAGATCGGCTGCGGATCGCGATAGGGCTGAACATTCTTGGCATGGCTCGGCATGAGCATGCGCATGAATTCCTTGGCCTCGCGATAGGCCACATCACCCGAGACGATGACCTCGTCTATGTCCTTATTGTAGAGGTCGCGAATGGCGCGTTTGACGAGCGAGCCTTCCTCATAGACGAGCGTCGGAGCGGTGGACTTCAGGGTTATCTCGCGCACCGTCTCCCACATGCGCAGGAGATATTCGAAATCGCGTTTGACTTCGGCCTTGGTCCGTGCAGCGCCAGCCGTTCGTAGAATGACGCCCATGCCTTCCGGCACTTCGAGCTCTTGCGCGATTGCCTTCAGTCTCTGGCGGTCGTTCGCGTCGGTGATCTTGCGCGAAATGCCGCCGCCGCGCGCCGTGTTGGGCATCAGCACCGAATAGCGGCCGGCGAGCGACAGATAGGTCGTCAACGCAGCGCCCTTGTTGCCGCGCTCTTCCTTCACGACCTGGATCAGCAGAACTTGGCGGCGCTTGATGACTTCCTGGATCTTATATTGCCGACGGCCACGGTACATCCGCGTCGGTACTTCTTCCATCGCATCGCCGCCGATCTGCTCGACCTGATCCTCGGCTTCCTCCTCGGTCTCCTCGTCGTCGCGGTGGCGTTCGGGACGGAACCGTGCTTCCGACTCGTCCTCTTTGGCAGCAATGGCGGCTTCGCCGGCTTGCTCTATCTCATCCTGATCTTCGACGACGGCAAAGCCCTCTGGATCGGTTGCGAGCCGGTGCGGCGCGGGCTCGCCAACCGGGGCGGACTCGGCCTTGTTTTCCTCGCTGGCCACCGCTTCATCGCTGGCTTGAACATTGCCGTGGCCGCCAAGCACGGTGTGGCTTCTCGCCTGGGTCTCGACGCGCTCGTCCGCTTCTGCATTCTCGTCCCGCGCAACCTCGTGGGAAGTCAGGTCAGCACCCGTGTCGCTCTCAACCGTCCGAGCGGAGGCCAGGGGTCCGGCGGCCGCCGGTTCATGCGGCGATGTTTCGAGCGGTAACAAAGGCTCTGTGTCGGCAGCGAGATCGCTGCCTTCGAGTTCGGCGAACTCCGTGTCCACAAGCGTTTCGTCGTCGCTGCCGCGGCGCTTTTCGGCGTGCTCGCCATTACGTCCGCGCCGATGGCGTCGGCTGCGCCGTTGTGCGGCGTTGCCCTCGTCCTCGTCCTCATCGCGATGAGCGAGCGCATCCTCGTCGATCAGCGCCTGACGGTCGGAAACCGGGATCTGATAATAATCCGGATGGATCTCGGAAAAGGCGAGAAAGCCATGGCGGTTGCCGCCATAATCGACGAAAGCCGCCTGCAACGACGGCTCTACCCGCGTCACTTTGGCGAGATAGATATTACCTCGTAGAGGCTTCTTATTGGCGGCTTCGAAGTCGAATTCCTCGACCCGATTACCACGGAGCACCACCACCCGGGTCTCTTCCGGGTGGGAGGCATCGATGAGCATTTTGTTGGCCATGTACAACCCGTTTGGGCAGGGCGCGCGCCGAACTGCCGCTGCCGCCAAGGTCTCTTGTAAGAGCTCTTGTGAGAACTCTTGCGAGCAAGACCGGGGCACGGCGTGGCGGCA
>DAIESR010000333.1 GCA_027346205.1 Beijerinckiaceae bacterium | reverse complement strand
AAAATCCGGCACGAAACGATAGGCGCCGGCTGCGGCATAGCGATAGCTCCCGGAAAGGACGATGTCCTTCAGCCGGCCCATTTCATCCGGCCCGAAAGTGACGGGACGCTGCGCACCCATTTTCACGCCCGTCCAACCATTGTCATTATGTGAGGCCGTCACCATGGCGACGGCCGGCACGTCGAGATCGAATTGCGCGAAATAGGCCATGGGCGACAGCGCGAGGCCGATGTCATGCACCTTGACGCCCGCCGCCATCAAGCCGGTCACCAGAGCGTATTTGATCGAAGAGGAATAGCTGCGGTAATCGTGGCCGGTGACCAGCTCCGGCTTCACGCCCATGTCATGCAGCAATGTCCCAAGCCCAAGGCCCAGGGCCTGGACGCCCATCAGATTAATTTCTTTTTCAAAAAGCCAGCGAGCATCATATTCGCGAAAGCCGGTCGCCTTCACCAACGGGTTTTGTTCATAGGCATAAGTATTGGAAGTAAGCGCTGGCTCTGGCTTCGGAAACATAAAAAACCCCTACAAGTCTGGTGGCGGAAAATCGCGTCCTGGTCACGATAATTTCGGATTACAACGATCCAAAGTCATGAATGAGGCATAGGATATATCCGCATTTTCTGCTTCGTGCAGGCACCGATTCCCTACGTAAATTAATTATCCCATCCGCCGGCACGAGCGTCCAGACCGAGCCGGCGTAAGCGCCATATGACGGGCGGAGCGCCGTGAGCAAATTCCTTGGCAAATGAATGATTTCGGTGTTTCGGAGACCTTTATCGCCGCAAGACCAGCTGGCCGCCGGAGATTTCAACGGAACCAAGGCGGCGCAAAACACTCATGCCGAGGAGACTGGTGCCCAAGACGCCAGGAGGCATGACGAAGGCGTCGACGTCATAGATCTCCATCGAGCCGATCCGCAGGCGGTCGATCCGTACCTTGGCCGCGACGCCTGTGCCATTCGCAGTCATCGTCTTGTAGATGTAATCGGCTGGCGCCGGGCGAAGGCCGACCGCGGCGGCATCCGCATTGGTGAGCGAGACATAGGTCGCCCCCGTATCCACGACCATATGGATGAAACGGCCGTCGATTTCGACATCGGTCAGATAATTGCCGGAACGGTCGGGCGCGATCGCGATCTGCTCCCAACCACTCGCAACGGGCCGGTTCTCAACACGGCTGGGCAGGCGATCGTGAACGACCTGTGGTCCGCCATGCGGCATGAGGTCGAGAATCGCTTGGATGAGTTTCGGCTGCGCGCCATGCTCGGCGAGAAATGAACTCGCCGCGAGGCTCGCGACGGCGATACCGATGGCCATGAGGAAGATTGATCGAAACATGCGGAGCGGCCGGCACTGGAGAAAGCCGACCAGATCATAGCCGATAGGTTTTACATCGCCTTTAAGCCGGTGGCTTGCTCTCGACGCATCGGCGCAAGGATCGTTTAAACCACCTTCTCGCAGGCGGCTTGCGACGTGAGCGCCGGATGGACGGCGAAGATAGCTTGCGTCTTGCGCGTGATATCTTCCAGCGAGACCTCGGGCGCGAGTTCGATCAGGGTCATACCAGCGTCGCCCGCCTTGTCGATCGTGAAGACACCGAGATCGGTGATGACCATATCGACGACAGCGGAACCTGTGAGAGGCAGCGTGCAGCGGCGCAGGATCTTGGGCTCGCCTTTCGCCGTGTGCTCCATCACGACGATGACGCGTTTGACGCCGGCGACGAGATCCATGGCGCCGCCCATGCCCTTGATCATTTTGCCAGGGATCATCCAATTGGCAAGATCCCCGTTTTCCGCAACTTCCATCGCGCCGAGAATGGCGAGATCGATGTGGCCACCGCGGATCATCGCGAAACTGTCGGCAGAGGAGAAATAGCTCGTCGTCGGCAGTTCGGTAATGGTCTGCTTGCCAGCATTGATGAGGACTGGATCTTCATCGCCCTCATAGGGAAAAGGCCCCATGCCGAGCATGCCGTTCTCACTCTGCAATTGGACATGCATGCCGGGAGGGATGAAATTGGAGACGAGCGTCGGAATGCCGATGCCGAGATTGACATAATAGCCGTCGCGCAGCTCCTTGGCCGCACGCTCGGCCATTTGCTCTCTGGTCCAGGCCATTGAATGTCCTCCTCAGGCCACCGCCCTTTGACGCGTCGTGCGCTTTTAGATGGGCTTTGCGGCACCAGGCACATGCACGATGCGCTGCACGAATATGCCCGGCGTATGGATCGCATCCGGCTCGATCCCGCCCGGCTCGACCAGATGCTCGACCTCGGCGACCGTCACCTTGCCCGCCATGGCCATGATCGGATTGAAATTGCGCGCCGTCTTGCGATAGACGAGATTGCCTTCGGTATCGCCGATATAGGCATGCACCAAAGAGATATCGGCTCTGAGGCCGCGCTCCATCACATAGGTTTCGCCGTCGAAATCGCGCAGCTCCTTGCCTTCGGAGACGACCGTCCCGACACCCGTCTTGGTGAAGAAGGCGGGGATGCCGGCCCCCCCGGCGCGGATGCGCTCGGCGAGCGTGCCTTGCGGATTGAACTCGAGTTCCAGTTCGCCGGACAGGAACAGATCCGCGAAGAGCTTGTTCTCCCCGACATAGGAGGAGATCATTTTCTTGATCTGCTTCGACTCGAGCAGAATGCCGAGCGCGAGCCCATCGACGCCCGCATTATTCGAAACGATGGTGAGATCCTTGGGGCCGATATCGCGGACGGCCTCGATGAGGGCCTGCGGCGTACCGCAAAGCCCAAAGCCGCCGGACATCACAGTCATTCCGTCCCAAAGCAGATCCACGAGAGCGGAGCGCACATCAGGATGAACTTTCTGCATGGCGTCTGGGCTCGCCTTTCCTTGGTTTCCGGCCGCTTCTACCTAAGACGCTCCCTCATCCATTGCAAGAAAATGCCGGCAAAAGACGGCTCTGTCTTAGGGCTTGGTGGAAGCTTGACGTGTCTGCAGGATCAATCGCAGCGAATGACGGCACGGCACCCTTCATAAACGCAAAACGGGCGTGCAAAGCACGCCCGTCGGTTTTGGTAACTTCGCCTCGGCAAAGATGCCGCGCTCATCTGCGTCAGTCATTGCGCGAACCGGTCAGGTAGAGCAGCGACTGGAAGATATTGATGAAATCGAGATAGAGCATCAAAGCTGCATTCACCGATTTCTTGGTCGCGACCTCATGATCGTCCGAGGCAAAATACATTTCTTTGATCGACTGCGTGTCCCAGGCGGTGAGGCCGGCGAAGATCAGGACGGACAGGATCGACAGAGCGAACTGAAAGCCCGTGCTGTGAAGGAAGAGATTCACGACGCTCGCGATGATGAGACCGAAGAGGCCCATCATCAGGAAGGAGCCCATCCCCGAGAGATCACGTTTCGTCGTGTAGCCATAGAGGCTCAAGGCGCCAAAACTCGCCGCCGTGATGAAGAAAGCGCGCGCCACCGACGTGCCCGTATAGATGAGCAGGATCGTCGACAGCGAGAGGCCCATGGCCGCGGAAAACGCATAGAACGTATTGCGCGCCGTGGCCGCCGACATCTGGCTCAGACGGAACGAGAAGAAGAACACGAAGCCGAGCGGAGCCAGCATCACCAGCCATTTCAGCGGGCTGAGATAGAGCGCTTGGCCAAGCGGCGTCAGCATCATATGGCCGACACGGACGACCGCCTGAGCGGGGTCGCTCGTGATCGTGAGCATATGCACGCCAAGCGCGACAAGCCCGGTAATGGCTAAGCCGACCGTCATGTGATTGTAGACGCCGAGCATATAAGAGCGAAGGCCCTGGTCGATTTCGGCGCGCCCGGCGCGGGCGTAACCCTGCCCCCAACGGGCTGCGTTGCGATCGAAGTCGGACATGGTTTCCTCACGATTTCAGGAGGCCCGCAGCCTCCGCCCACTCTCCAGCACTACCGACGATCGGCAGCCATAGGGAAAGTATGCTTTGAATAATATAATACAGCGTAGCGTTCGACGCAAAAGCTGCTTGGCAGGCGTTGAACGAGGCGCTGCGACTTTCCTCCTCTTGGTCATATAACTAAACAGCCAAAATGAGGCGTCGCCGATTATATGGCGCTGGCCCCAATAGGGGACAAGGCCGGACGTGGCGCGCAAGACGTCGGCGCAACCTAAAGATTTCGTAAATATTGGGCTGGCTTGCGGCCCAATATGCGAAAGGTGCCGAGAAGGCCGAGCAGAACCGCCACCGCCAAGGCGCCGAATGCGGCGATCAGCGCCTGTGGCCAGAACCACACGAATTCGAGCTTCATCACGAAACGCACCACGGCGAGGCCTGCGAGACTGCCGGCCAGGACGCCGAAACTCGCCGTGGCAAGGCCGATGATACCGAACTCGCAGATGAAGGCCGTAACGAGCCGCGCTCGCGTCGCGCCGAGCACTTTCAGGACCACGCTGTCATAGAGCCGCGTTTGCTGGCCAGCCGCCAGCGCGCCGCCGAGGACGAGCGTGGCGGCGATCAAGGCGACGCTCGCCGCGCCGCGCACCGCAAGCGAGAGTTGATCCACCACATCCTTGATCGCGTCGAGCGCATCCTTGACGCGCAGGCTGACGATCGCAGGAAAGGCCTTGGCGACATCACGCACCAAAGCCATGTCGCGGCTGGCATCATCGCCCTTTGGGAAGGTCACTGTCGCAAGATCGCTATAAGGCGCGCCGGCAAATGTGTTCGGCGAGAAGACCAGCACGAAATTAATGCCGAGATCGCGCCAGTCGACATGGCGCAGATTGGCGACCCGCGCCGTAACGCTGCGGCCAAGCACATTGACGGTGATCTTGTCGCCGACATCGAGCCCTAATCCGTCGGCCACGTCGGCCGCGAGCGAAACGAGCGGCGGCCCCATATAGTCCGCGTCCCACCATTTGCCGGCGACGAGCTTGGAGCCCGCCGGAATCGTCTTGGCGAAAGTGATACCGCGATCGCCAAGCAGCGCCCAAGCAGCCTTCTCTTTCACCTTCGCTTTTTCGGCGGGCACCCCCTTGAGCGCGGTGATGCGCCCACGCAGCATAGGCACGAGTTCGAGCTTGCCGGCTTTTGCCCTTTCAGTGAAAAAATCGCGGAAACGCGCGGTCTCCGACTGTGGAATGCCAAGAAAGAAGAAGCTCGGCGTCACGCCGGCGCGGGAATGGCCGAGTTCGCGGCGCAGATTGGCATCGATCAGGGTCAGGCCGACGAGCAAGGTCAGGCCCAGGCCGAGCGACATGACAATGGACGGCGTGAGCGCGCCAGGCCGATGCAGATTGC
>DAIESR010000311.1 GCA_027346205.1 Beijerinckiaceae bacterium | reverse complement strand
GCCATCGACTATCGGCCGCGGCCGGCTCTCGTCGTGCCGCCGACTTATAATCTGCCACCGCCTCAAAAGCATGTGCAACGCAGCGCCGATTGGCCAAAGGACCCCGACGCCGCGGCATTGCGCAGGGCCAGGGCGGACTCGCGGCAGCCGGCACCGCGATCCGATGATCTGACCGCCGCGGATGATCCGGCGGCTGCCAATTACGCACCAGCGGATCAGCCCGAAGATAAGCGCATTGCGATCGGCGGTGGAAATCCAGGGCAATGCACTTCGTGGGCTGGAATCCCGATCTGCCTCAGCACGCCGTGGAAGCTTTTCCACCCGGGCGGCGATAACAGCGAGGTCTATCTCACCGGCACACCGACCCGTAAATATCTGGTCGATCCGCCGGTCAATTACCTGGAGCCGGCTGTGCCTGGGCAAAGCGCCAACGATACGAGAAGCGAACCGGATGAGAAGGTGAGCCGGGTGTCGTCCGACAAGGCCCGACCGCCCAAATAATTGTACAAGCGCGGATCATGTGATGGCGCGCGGTACGGCTCAATCGCCGCCGAACAGCGCCCCAAAAAACGATTGCGGCGGTGGCGCGGCAGGCCGCGCGGGATAGGGCGGATAGACCTTTTGATACCCATATCGGCCATAGACGTAATCGCCTTGGTTATCATAGCCATAGCCATATTGGGCTGGCGGCGGGTATTCCTCCGGCGCCTGGTGCCGCGCCCACTCAGTGCCGCCCTTGCGCGGTGCACGGCCGCTGATCTCGATTTCCGCGCCGCTCACTTTCACTGCCTGGAATAGCTTTTTGGCATCGGCGACCGGCAGACGCACACAGCCATGCGACACGGCCTTGCCGAAATGCTTTTGATAGGAGCCGTGAATCGCATGCCCTTTCAGATCGAAGAAGATCGCATAGGGCATGGGGGCATTATCATATTCCTTCGAGACATGGTCGGGATCGACCCATTGCGGCTTGTATTCACCCTCCGGTGTGTCGAGCCCGGGACGGCCCGAAGCGATCGGCCAGGTTTCATCCGTGCCATCGGGAAATTGCACATGCATGCGTTGGGATGAGAGATCGACATCGACGATGACTTTCGGGCCGCCATTGCCCGCGCTTGCGGGCGCTGAATGATCAACTCTTTCTACGGCCGTCCCAGAATCGTCTGCCTGCGGAGCCACCACGGGATCGCTGGCTTGCGCCGCTGCCCCCTGGCTCCAAAAGGCACCCCCCACGGCTATGCCGATCGCTAAACATACGCGCTGCAAAATCATTCGAGCATCCTCATAGACCGATGGAACCAGCATTCCATAGGCGTCCAGCCTATCGAGACAGGCTGCATCACTTCACCGGCTTCATGATCATTCGCCAAGAGCATGTCCTTTTTCGAAAAAGTCATCCAACTTTTCCGGGACATGCTCTAAGCCGCAGCCGCCGCGCTTTTGCGCGCGTCCAAGGCCATGGCTATGAGCGTGGCACCGCCAAACAAGAGATCAATGCCGACGAGGAGGCCAAGCGCCCAGACGAGCGTGCCCGGCATGCCGGAGATGATGACGGCTGCGAGGATCAGATCGATGAGGCCATTGATCAGCATCCATTCCCATTTGCCCGACAATTCGCTGCGATGGGCGAGCGCGAGGACGATGACGAATATGCCGTCGGCGATGAAAAACGCCGTGAGAATGACGGTGAGCGTGACGAGCCCGTGAAGCGGGTTCCATAGCAAGAGGCCGCCGGCAATCAGCGCCGCCAGCGCCGACAAGAGCGACCATCCAAAGCCAGGCGCATGGCGCGCGCGGAAAGTCGCGACGAGGCCCAATATGCCGGCCAGGAAGAAGATCCAGCCGAGAAAGACGGTGGTGGCGAGCCCGGCAATCGCCGGAACGATGATCGCGGCGAGCCCAAGCAGGCTCAAGATGATGCCTTCGGCGAGGAAGACGCCCCAATGCTCATGCATCGCGCGCTTGAGAAGGCCCGCGCCGCCAATGGTCCCAGCCTGAAACGTAGACATGCTGCGCCCCTTGTTGTTTGGCGATCGAGGCCGGCGGCACTCGCAGGGCTGCCGGTCAGGTCATCAAATAGAAAAGCAAACGCCCCATTCAACCGCAGCCGGCATCGCTAGAGCATTTTCAGCAAAAGTGGATACCGGTTTTGCGTCCGAAAATGC
>DAIESR010000291.1 GCA_027346205.1 Beijerinckiaceae bacterium | reverse complement strand
CTCATCTTTTGCTGGATCGCCGCCCATTTCCTTGACATGTTCGGCATAATTACGGCCGACGCAATAGATGCGGCGCACCGGAAAAGGCCGCGTCGACATGGAGAGAAGCGAGACGATTTCAGGTTCGGCAACAGCATAATTGCCCATGGGATAAGACCTCGTCTGTGCGCTTCGAGATTGTCAATTGCGGCCTCGGCCTGCACTTTTTCACGCAAGCAACATGCCAAAGCTTGGGCTGACAGTTTCGGCCTCCGACTGCGTCGAATGCCGCGGCTCATGACTGCTTTGCGTGTGCCTGGATGCGCGGGTCAAGCCCGCGCATGACTTGGGGAGACCGCTGCCCCAAACAGACGAGGCATGGCGTCTGCCTGCTAGCCGTCATGCGTGGGCTTGACCCGCGCATCCAGGCGCCGACCGTCGAAAGCAGGGTGCGGGCATCTCAGTTTATTCATTCCACATCCAACGGCTCGCTGCCGGTCGGCTTGCCATTGGCGCCGAGGGTGATTTTCTCGATTCTCTGCTCGGCGCTTTTCAAGAGTTCCTCACAGCGCTTCTTCAACGCTTCGCCGCGCGCATAGATGGCGATCGATTCTTCGAGCGGCACCGCTCCTTTTTCCAATGTGTCGACGACGGTTTCGAGCTCGGCCAGCGCCTGTTCGAAAGGCATGGTGCCGATGTCTTCGGGTTTCTTGGTCAAACTCGGGTCTCGTGGCTTCGAGAAGTCGTCACCATTTATATCAACAAAGCCGACGGGCACAAAGGTGGCTGCGCACCTAATTCAGCTCGAGCGCAAAGGGCACGCCCTCGATGCAATCTTCGCCACGGCCGATCCTGTCGATCGCTGCGACCATGCGGCCGTCGCGTTTCAACATGCTGTCGGCGACGGACACGAGCCGGCGGTTGGGCGTCGCGGTCGGCGAAGCGTGGCGAAGAGCTTGTGCGATTTCGTCCTCGTCGCGATATGGGTTCAAGGCGCAGGCAGAGATGAAGGCCGCCGCGGTCGAGCGGCTGACGCCGGCAAAGCAATGGATCAGCAAAGGATGTTCGCGATCCCAGAGCTTCACGAAATCGAGCAGGCTCGCGACATGCGACTCACCGGGCAGGACGTGGCCTTCCGTCTCCATCGTGATGTCGGAGATGGCGACGAAGAGATGGCGCTCGGGCGCGATCGAGGCCGGCCGATGCACGATAATGTCCTGATTGATCAAGGTGACGAGCGAGCGCGCCCCGGTCGCCCGCGCCATGTCGGCTATCTTGAAGATCGAGCAGATGTGAATCCGTGACACTTCGATAAGCCCTTTGCTCGGCGCGTTATGATCGAGCCTCTTCTTCACCGGCTTTATGAACAATTTCGTCATGAGCGAAGCGCATCATGAACGATCAGCGAGCGAAAATTGCGCCAATCCGACCAAAGCGTCGTACATATCTCATCGCTTGGCGGCAGGTGCTTTCGCAAGCTTCGGCGGCAGCGTAACAGAAGCTTTACCGCAAGCCGTCAGCGCTTGGAGTTCGACAAGGAAGCGCTCGGCCGCTAGCTGCGGTGGCCAGGGCTCCCAGGGCACGCCGCCATAGACATCGACGAGCGCATCCACGGCCAATGGCTTGAAAGGGATGCGCAGCACATGGCGCACTTCCGCCTCGGTCCAGCCGACGATATGGACCGCCTCGCTCGCCGCGGCGATTCTGTCGGCCTTCTTATGCATGCGTTGCTGCTTATCCGTCCAGGCGGGTAGATTGTAGCGAATGGCGATGACTGCCGCGAGGCGCGCCGCCAGTTGCCGATAGGCGTCGCCCAGAAAAGGCTTCAGCACGGAAATGCAATCGAAGCCGAGGAGCCCTTCATCGGCATCGTGCAGCAATTCGCGGAGATCGGCGAAGGGGTCCTGCGCCTCGGGAAACCACAGGCGTCGCAGGCGCAGGACGAAGAGCGAATGCTGGGCGACCGAAAGCGGCAAAGGCCAGGCGGAATGGCCGCCCCAGCGATAGGTGCGCGCGAGGCCGAGCGCGAGATCTTCATCCTCCCAATCGAAAGGAGTCGGATCGAGAAGATCGAGGCGCTTGCCCGACAAGAGCCGGACCCAGGCGCGCGCATCGGGCATTTTTCCTCATTCTCCTTTCGCACCGCCTGTGAGGGGCGCCCAAATAGAGTGGCGAAGGCGCGGTGCTCAATGCGGCACAAGACAAGTCTACCATAGCGGCCAAGGTCTTTGACACTGGCCAAGAGGCTTGTGACCAAGAGGCTTGCGCCCAAATCGATCCGTGCGGTCCGCGCGTTGGGCGGTTCCAAAGCTGCTGTTCGTCGGAATTTTCGCACGGCTGCTTGTCTATAAGTGACAAAAGCGCATTGCCGTAAGCGGCATATTGATTGCTAGGAACGGAGCACCTCCGGTCCTGATGGGCCAGCCTTCGCGCTTATTCCCGTGTGCGTGTCGGCCGCCCGACGGATTGAGTGTGGTGATGGTTGGCAATCGTGATGGATCTGACCCATCCGTCCGGTTCCGGCCATTGGCGCGGGAGGATGAGGCGTAGGTCTAGTCGCGCAGGGTCTCGTCGCAAAAGGCACTTTGTGTCTCTCCCGTTCGCTGAGGCGGTGGCCGTGGGCTTGTCCCGACGCCGCATGGCCTGCCTCGGCGGATCGCGGCGACCCGCAACGGAGAATATGATGAATCTTGTGATCGAGCGGCCGCTGGTTGAGGCTCTCATTGCGGAATTTCCCGAGCTTTCGCCGCTGCGCGACCAGCTTAAATTCGGGAATAAAGTTGAAGCGCCGTTTCATCAATTGTCGAAGCCGGCACTGCATTGTCTTCTCGGTCTGTACCAGAAGGCGGGGGCGGCCCTGAGTGGACGCGCGGCGCAACTTGCGGCCTTGCTCAAGGCGCTTGAATTCGAGGGCGAGCGATGGGGCGCGGAAGATCTCGAAAAGGTCGTCCCGGCAATTGCGCGCTATCTGGCCGTGGGCGGCATCCGCGGCTGGCTCTTCACCACGAATTTGACCAACCGGCCTCTGCCCTATGTGCTGACAAGGCTCGACTATACCCCACCGTCTGATGACGCGGCTGGCAAGATTTTTCTTGAGCTAAAGGCCAATGTGAAGGGTTCCGTCACGACGCAAGTCGTGCGCATTTCGCAGCCCGAAACGACCGGTAAGACAGTCGCTGAAATTTTCGCGATAAAGGGATTCCTGCGTGAGACGCCGGAACTCATCGCTGAATATGATCGCACGAGCGAAAAATATTTCGATTGGCGCTCGCAATATGGCGCGCAGTTTTCCGGGATGGGCACGGGCTTTTTTGCCGAGGACCCGAATTCGACGCATCGCGACACGGATTGGACGCGTAAGGACATTGTTGTCCTGTCAACCTCCGGGTCGCCGGCGCGTCTCGTCAACGACGAAGGCATATTGACCCAGCGCCAGCTCACCATGGACGCGACGGGCGATATTCTCGGCCAATATTTGCGCAAAGCCAAAAAGAGCGACAAATATGAAGCTGAGGATGATGTCGAGGATTCGCAGAAGGATATTCCGAAGGGCCTCTTCACGCAGCTGCCCGTGCATCCTTTCGTTTTGATGTTCCACCTCGAGCTGCATCATTATCTTTGGGTGCATGTCGAGGATATGGAGCCTTACGTCTATCATCCGGAGTTGAAGGAAAAGCTGGTTCTGCCGCAGGAGCAGACCGATCTGATCGACATTCTGACGGCGGAAATGGACGTCCTGATGGACGATATCGTCGCCGGCAAATCCGGGGGCACCACCGTGCTCTGCGCCGGGCCGCCCGGTGTTGGCAAGACGCTGACTGCGGAAGTCTATTCGGAGATCATCAAGCGGCCTCTCTATCGTGTCCATTCCGGCCAGCTCGGCCTGAATGTCGCGCAGATGGAGCAGGCGCTGAAGGATGTGCTGACACGTGCCCAGCGTTGGGGTGCGATCATGCTGATCGACGAGGCCGACGTCTATATCAAGAAGCGCGACGATAATATCGCGACCAATGCGGTCGTCGGCGTGTTTTTGCGCGTGCTCGAATATTTCAATGGCCTTTTGTTCATGACGACCAATCGCGTCGACGATATCGACGAGGCGATCGTGTCGCGCTGCATCGCCATGATCAAATTCAATCCGCCGACACCGGATGCGCGCCGTCGCATTTGGGAAGTGATGACGGAGCAATTCCAGCTCGATGTCGCGCCGAAGCTCAAGGACGAGCTTGTCTATATGTTCCCCAATGCTTCAGGCCGAGACATCAAGGGGCTGACCAAGCTCACCGCAAAATTCTGCAGTCACAAGAACATGCAGCCGGCGGCCGATGTCTTCATCCGTTGCTCGATCTTCCGCGGCCTCGATCTCGCGCCCGAATATGCGGCTTCGCTCGCTGCGGCTGCGGAATAAGGGCTGCTCGGATAGACGTATCTCATCAAAGGGGGGCGTTTCGCCACCATCTCGGATTTTCCTCAGCCGTACCGCAGTGTGATGCTGCGGCGCGGTTGGCGGGTTCAAGATTTGTAGTTGCTTTTATTGGGCGCTTAACAGCCCTTTTCCCGCTCCCAATATTGCAGCTCGTTGACACGGTCGCGCTCCCAACCGCTCAAGGCGCCATAAGGTGGAAAGCAGCCGGGGCCAAACGCGGCGCGCCCCCGCTCGGTCTTGAAGCAATAGCCCTTCCGCGCATAGATCGCATTGCGCGCATACCATAATTCACGACAGGACATGCCGGCTGCGTCTTGTGCATGCACAGCTTCGACAAAGGTGCCAGTGAGTAGAAGGCCGGCACAAGCCGCGCCTGAGAACAGGCGCATGACAAGAGGGTGCAAAGGCATGGTCTTCAGTCTCCGTGATGAAGCCAGGATCTTCGAATTCGCCGTGCCTATGTTGATTCATGTCAATCACGCGCACGGCCGAGCAAGTCGCATTTCCAGCAATGGGAGCCGCAAGACAAAGACCGTCGCGGGCTCAAAGTAATTCGGGCCGATATTCGAAATGCATCGTGTCGTAATGGCCCCATTTGCCGCCCCAGATGAAACCGTGACGTTCGAAGATTTCGACGATCTCGTAAGGGATGCGGTTGTGATAGGGGGCGCGCTGCCGCCAGAGCCAATAGTCGGAAAATGTGACATTGAGATCTATGGCAGCGCCATAGGCGTGCATGCTGCGTCTGCCTGTATCCTTGACTGTGCGGCAATTGAATGTTCCAGCGCTCGGAAACGCGAAGCGGCGCAGTGATGCGGGCAGGGCCTCGATCGCCGTGGACACGGCCCGCAATTTATCTGCAATGCCATTGACGGATGTTACTTTCAAATGGCCGCCCCAGCTGTGCGGCAGCCAGGTGATCGTCACGAGATGCTTTTGCGCTTCGCCTTTGGTGCAATTGCCATACATCTTGTCGAAGAAGGCTTCGTTGCGAAAACGGCCTGGGTCATCCTCAGGGCCGGGCGGCTTTGGCAGCGGACCTTTGGGATAGGGCAGCAGCATTTGATCGAGGAGCGAGGCATGACGCAGGCGTTCCTCGAAGCTCTTCTCTGGCTTGCCGTCGGAGACCGGCATTTTCGTCCCGTCGCTCCAGAAGATGAAATTGGCGTCATGGCCGGAGAGTTGACCGGGATAGGCGCGCACGAGCCGATCGAGCTTGGCGGAGGCATTCGATTGCGCGAGCGACGGCGCCGTCATCCATGCAAGCATCAGCAGAGCGAGGATAGGATTCGGCGCGCGCATGCGACTTTCTCCAGGCGACTTTCTGAGCATGTTCTGGAAAAGCCGATGGGCTTTTCCAGAACATGATCGGCTCGATCAGCTTCGAGAAATTGGGCCTCTTTTGGCCAGGTCAGCGCAGATCTCATGGCGCCAGCAGCTTACGAGATGATCATTCACCATGCCGACCGCTTGGCAAAAGGCATAAACAATGGTCGGGCCGCAGAATCTGAAGCCGCGTTGCTTCAGATCTTTCGAAATCTTCACCGACAAAGGG
>DAIESR010000269.1 GCA_027346205.1 Beijerinckiaceae bacterium | reverse complement strand
CCAATGCCGGCAAATCGACCTTGTTCAATCGTCTGACCAAGGCGAGCGTCATGGCCGAGGATATGCTCTTCGCGACGCTCGATCCGACCTTGCGATCCGTCCGTCTGCCGCGCGGCAGCGATGTCATTTTGTCGGACACAGTCGGCTTTATTTCAGATCTGCCGACCATGCTGGTCGAAGCCTTCAAAGCGACGCTCGAAGAGGTCGTCGAGGCCGACATCATCCTGCATGTACGCGACATGGCGCATCAAGACAGCGAGGCACAGCGCATCGATGTGGAGGCCGTGCTCGCCGAGCTTGGAATCGTGGCGCATGAGGGAAAGCCGATCATCGAAGTCTGGAACAAGCTCGATCTTCTGGATGAGGAGCAGCGGCTCGCGTTGGACAATGCTGCCAGACGTCAACCGCCGAAAAATGGTCCGATCTTAATTTCGGCTTTGACGGGGCAGGGCGTCGACAACCTCCTGACGCGTGTCGAAATCTCTCTGGCGCAGGAGCGTGTCACAATCGACCTCTGCGTTGATCCAGCCGATGGCAAGGGCCGCAACTGGCTCTATGAGCATACCGAGGTGCTGGAACGCAGCGAGGCGGAGGATGGCATGGCTTCTTTCACAGTGCGCGCGGCACCGTCGCTCGTCGAGACGTTGCGCGGGAGATTCATCGAGGCGACGCGACGGCATGCGCAACGCTAGAGCCGATCCCGAGCATATGGAATCGCTTACGATCCATGTCGCCCCGGGACAAGTCGGCTCTATTTCAAGAAGTTAGAGCATGTTCTTAATCGGAAAAGTCGATCAACTTTTCCGGAACATGCTCTGATTATCAGCCGCCCTGCTTTTCGCGCAGCTTCGCCGCGTCCCAAAGCGCATCCATTTCGGCGAGAGTCGCTTGCGCGGGGGTGCGATCTTGGCGCGCGAGTTCCGCCTCGATGAAAGCGAAGCGGCTCTCAAATTTGGCATTGGTCTGGCGTATGGCGCTTTCCGGATCGCCGTCGAGATGGCGGGCAAGATTGGCAATTGCGAAAAGCAGATCCCCGATTTCCGCACGTGCTCCGACCGAATCGCCTTCGGCAAGGGCTGCTTCGATCTCCTCGGTTTCCTCGCGGATCTTGGCGAGAACCGCACCCGGATCGTTCCAATCGCAGCCAACCGTCGAGGCCTTGCTCTGAAGCTTGACGGCTCGGGTGAGGCCCGGCAGGGCCAGCGGCACGTCGGATAAAAGCCCCGACGGTTCGACCGGCTGATCCGCTGATTCACCGCGAGCCGCCCGGCGCATCGCCTTTTCCTCAGCCTTGATCTCGGCCCAGCGCGCTTTGATGGCTTCAGCCGAACGATCGGATCGAGAGCCGAAGACATGCGGATGCCTGCGGATCATTTTCGCGTTGATCGCTTCGACGACAGAGCCGAAATCGAAGGCCTGCTTCTCTTCCGCAATCCGGGCGTGGTAGACGACCTGCAACAGCAGATCGCCCAATTCGTCCTTCAGATCGACGAGATCGCCCCGTGCAATGGCATCTGCGACCTCATAGGCTTCCTCGATCGTGTAGGGGGCGATCGAAGCGAAATCCTGCTCGAGATCCCACGGACAGCCCGTATCTGGCGTGCGCAAAGCCGCCATGATTTCGAGAAGTCTGAGGATGTCACGGGAGTTTTCCATGAGATGATAAAAATCGAGCGGCGTCAGATTTGACGCCGCTCTATGATGGTAGGTTGGCTCGTTAGAGCGTTTTCCGCTCGGATGGAATCAGCTGGGCGATCAGCTCGAACACACTGCGTTACAGCCGGCTCGGACAGCCCGACCTCACCCCAATTCGATGGACAGCGCCTCACGACCCTTCGGCGTATCGACGACCCGCATCGTGACCGACTGGCCCTCGTCAAGATGCTGAATGCCAGAAGGTCCGAGGATGGAAATATGGACGAAAACGTCCTTGCCACCGTCATTCGACTGCACGAAGCCGAAGCCCTTGTTGTCATCAAACCACTTGACGGTGCCGCTGACCTGCACAGCCGTGGAAGGGTCGGGATGCCGCCGCGCAGGCCGAGGCTGATCGCCAAAACGAGGCGGCGGGGCCCGTTCAGCCGCACCGGCGGTATCGACCTCCAGCACGCGCGTCACTTGGGCACCCTTGGCGCCATTGCCGACATATACCTTGAGCTTGGCACCAGGCGGCACCGTCTCATAGCCAGCGGCTTGCAGAGCGCCGATGTGCAAAAAGGCATCGCCAGTGCCATTGCTCAATTCGACAAAGCCGAAGCCTTTGTCGCCCTTGAACCATTTGACTATGGCATCAACGGGCGTGCCGGTCATCGGCGGCGCCATTTCGGGGCCGCCACCAAAGCCGCCACCGCCACCGCCGAAAGCGGGACGCGAATGCCGGCTGGTACGCGGTGCATCATAGGGTGAAGGACCGTCATCGTCGAAACCGCGCTTTTTCGGTCCCCGGAATTCTTTACCTTTGCTCATGTTCTGCCTGCTCGTATCCCAACCAGAAGCGCCCCGCCGTCACCTCTCGGGAACCACTCGTTTTCGACTATGCAACAACGAACGGTGCCGTTGGTGTGCGTGTTGGCCGAGCACCCAGGGGCAATTCCCTAAGGCGACCGACCCGGACCGTATCGCGATCGTATCTAATATGAATGCCGAAAGTCCCGCGCTAAACTTATAAATAGCAGAAGAGCCGGCATGTTGGCTACCGCTTTTGCACCAATCCGCGATGGACTTGTCTCATTTACACGCCAAGCAGAGCTTGAACTATACCAAAATGAGACTGAACCGCCCCTGAACATCGAAATGCCACGCCATGGAGACAGCGCACGACCTCAGGAACACTGCCGGCTGAACCGGGCAGGAACACGACAAAGGGCCAGGCGCTGCGACCATGGACGACGGCTGGACCATGAATGAGTGCTGGAGTGGTCTGGCGCGTCAGGCGAGTCCCATCCGGCGCAATCGGTTCTGGCGCAAACTGTAATTCGCATAATCAATATTATGGAACTTTTAGATAGGACAGATTCATTCCGCCGACGCTTCCATCTTTTTCAAATGGAGAGCTGCATCCCATCAAAGGCCGGCTCGACATTGGCTGGCAACTCGCCTTGGAGCCGCGCGAAATCGAGATCCGTGTGCAGGTTGGTGAGAATCGCGCGCTTCGGCTTCACCCTTTCGATCCATTCGAGCGTCTCGGGCAAGGAGAAATGGCTCGGATGCGGCGTGTAGCGCAACGCATCGACGATCCAAAGATCGAGACCTTCGAGCGCTTGCCGGCTTTCGGTCGGTATGCCGTTGAGATCGGGCGAATAAGCGACATTGCCGAAACGAAACCCGAGCGACGGGATTTCACCATGGTCCAGGCGGAATGGCATGGCTTCGATCGCGCCGCCGGCACCCTTCACGATGCAGAGCTTACCGGGATAGAGGCGCTTTTCGGTCAGCAAGGGCGGGTAATAGCTGCCTTGAGGCGTCTCGAATATATAGGCGAAATGATCGCGCACGACCCCGGATGTCTCGGCATCCATATAGAGATCGATCCGCTGCTTCGCCTGAATGACGAGCGGGCGCACATCATCGATCCCATGAATATGGTCGGCATGCGGATGGGTGAGCAAAATCGCATCGAGATGGCTGACGTCACAGTCGAGCAATTGATTGCGCAGATCTGCTCCCATATCGACGAGGATGACAGTCTTGCCGCCGTCGTCCCCAATACGTTCGACGAGGATCGAGCAGCGGCGGCGACGGTTCTTCGGATTATTCGGATCACAGGCGCCCCAGCCTTGGCCGACGCGAGGTACGCCACCCGACGAGCCACAGCCAAGGATGGTGACCGTGAGGCTCATGCCGCCGCTGTCGCCACCGGGGCCGGCATTTTGGAAAACAGCCGCAGCGCGTTGGCGGTGGTGATCGTTGCCAGCTCGGTCTCGGAAAGGCCTTTGACTTCGGCGAGGACTTTTGCGGTTTCCGTCACGAAAGCCGGCTCATTACGCTTACCGCGAAAAGGCACGGGCGCGAGAAAAGGCGCATCGGTTTCGACGAGGAGCCGATCCTGCGGTACGTCGCGCGCGATCGCGCGCAGCTCGTCCGATTTCTTGAAGGTCAAGACACCTGAAAACGAGATCGAGAGGCCAAGAGCCACAGCCGTCTCGGCCAATTGACGCGAGGAGGTGAAGCAATGGAGCAGGGCTTTGAATGTACCCTTCCCCATTTCATCTTCGAGAATGGCGGCGACATCGGCATCGGCATCGCGCGCGTGGATCACGAGCGGCAGACCGCTTTCGCGCGCGGCCGCTATATGGGTGCGGAAGACGCGGTGGGCGACATCGCGCGGCGCGCGGTCATAATGATAATCGAGGCCAGCCTCGCCGATCCCGACGCATTTGCGATGCTGCGCCAGCGCGACGAGCTTTTCCACCGAAGCTTCCGGCTCGACATGCGCCTCATGCGGATGGGTGCCGACGGTGCAATAGACATTCTCATAGGCGTCGGCGATGGCGGAAATCGTCGGAAATTTTTCGACCTGGGTCGAAATGGTGATCATCCGCGAGAGCCCGGCGCCTTGGGCGCGCGCGACAACGGCATCGCGTTCCGGCGCGAAATCGGGAAAATCGAGATGACAATGGGTGTCGATCAGCATCGGCAACTCAGGCTGGTTTGGCCGCTTCCGCTTCGACATAGCGCGGGAAAATCGCAGCGGGCGGCGGCAGGGTTCGTCCGGCAGCCTCTTCCGCCGCGATATGGGCAAAGTCGCGACAGTCAGGTGCGACGCCTAAAAGATCGAGAAGCTTTGTCATGGCCGCAGGCATGAAAGGTTGAGTGAGAATGGCGATCCTACGCAAAACCTGCGCCGTGACATAGAGGATGGTCGCCATGCGGGCTGGGTCGGTCTTGCGCTTGGTCCACGGCTCTTCCGCCGCGAAATAGCGATTGGCCTCGCCGACCACGTGCCAGATCTCCGTCAGGATCATATGGAGCGCGAAACCTTGCATCGCAAGCCGCGCCTTGCCGAGCAGCGCGGCCGCAGCGGCAAGGATCGCGCGATCCGCCTCGGTGAAATCCGAAGGCTCGGGAAACCGCCCGTCGCAATTCTTGGCGATCATCGACAGCGAGCGCTGCGCCAGATTGCCGAGATCATTGGCGAGATCGGCATTCATACGCGCGACGATCGATTCATGCGAATAATTGCCGTCCTGTCCGAAAGGCACTTCACGCAGGAAGAAATAGCGCAGCGGATCGACGCCGTAATGATCGATCAAGGCGAAAGGATCGATGACATTGCCGACCGATTTCGACATTTTCTCGCCGCGGTTGAACAGAAAACCGTGAACGACGATCCGCTTCGGAAGCGCGACGCCGGCAGACATCAAGAAAGCCGGCCAATAGATGGCATGAAAGCGGGTGATATCCTTGCCGATCACATGCGCATCGGCCGGCCAGAATTTCGCGCGCTCCGCTGTAGCGTCGGGGAAGCCCGTCGCCGTGATGTAATTCGTCAAGGCATCGACCCAGACATACATCACATGTTTGGGGTCGCCCGGCACCGGAATGCCCCAGTCGAAGGTCGAGCGGCTGATCGAAAGATCGTTGAGGCCGCGATCGACGAAGGAGATGATTTCGTTGCGATAGCTTTCCGGCACGATGAAATCGGGATGCTCCCGGTAATGCGCGAGAAGCCGCTCCTGATAGGCCGAGAGCTTGAAATAATAGCTCTCCTCCTCCACCCATTCGACCGGCGCCCCGCTCGGCGCAAAGCGCTTGCCGTCGGCGCTCAACGTCAACTCGGACTCGTCAAAAAAGGCTTCGTCGCGAACCGAATACCAGCCCGGATATTTTGAGATATAGATGTCGCCCGCCTGAGTCATGCGCCGCCAGACCTCCTGCGCGGCTTCACGATGGCGCGGTTG
>DAIESR010000549.1 GCA_027346205.1 Beijerinckiaceae bacterium | reverse complement strand
CAGCATGAAGAGGTGACGGAACAACCGCACGCGCGAGACTCCAAATCCATATCAAGTTTGGCAGCTTTATGCGCAGTACGCAAGTGCACCACCGCCACACAAACTCGTGTTGGCGATGAACGATCAAATGGCAGGGGCGATGCCTACCTCACCTATTCCACCGTCACGCTTTTGGCGAGATTGCGCGGCTGATCGGCGTCCTTACCCATGAAGATCGCTGTATGATAGGCGATCATCTGCACCGGCACGGCATAGACGATTGCTGAAAAATTCGGCGCCATTTTCGGCATAGTAATCGCCTCGACCTCGCCGCTAAAATCACCCGGAACGCTCGCATCGGTGATGAGGATCAGCCGGCCGCCGCGGGCCGCGACCTCCTGCATATTGGAAAGCGTCTTATCGAAGACATTGTCGTGCGGCGCCAAGATGATCACCGGGAGATCATTGTCGACCAGCGCGATCGGTCCATGCTTCAATTCACCGGCCGCATAGCCCTCGGCGTGAATATAGGAAATTTCCTTGAGCTTCAGCGCGCCTTCGAGCGCGAGCGGATAGGACGTGCCGCGGCCGAGATAGAGCACGTCGCGCGCGCGGGCGAGGTCGCGGGCCAGGGCCTCGATTCGCGGCTCCCGCTTCATCGCCTCTGCCATCAGGCCGGGCACGGCCATGAGTTCGGCAACATATTTCGCCTCCTGTGCCGCATCGATGACGCCGCGTGCGCGGCCGAAGGCGAGCGCGAGGCAGGCGAGCAGCGCGAGCTGGCAGGTGAAGGCCTTGGTCGAAGCAACGCCGATCTCCGGGCCAGCGAGCGTGAGGGCTGCGATGTCGCTTTCCCGCGCCATGGTCGATGTCGGGACATTGACGACGCTCAGGATCTTCTGATCATGCGCCTTGGCGTAGCGCAGGCAAGCCAGCGTATCCGCCGTCTCCCCCGATTGCGAAATGAAAAGGGTGAGGCCGCCGCGCTCCATCGGCGGCTCGCGATAGCGGAATTCGGAAGCGACTTCGATGTCGACCGGCAGGCGGGCAAAGCGCTCGAACCAATAGCGGGCGACGAGCCCGGCGATATAGGCCGTGCCGCAGGCCGCGATCGTCAGCCGTGGCAGTTGCGCCGCATCCGCCGGCAGCGCGAAAGGCAAGGCAACGGTCCCTGCGGACATGTCGAGATAATGCGCGAGCGTCCGGGCGACGACCTCCGGCTGCTCATGAATCTCCTTCGCCATGAAATGCCGATAATTGCCCTTGTCGACGAGCAGCGCCGAAACCGGCGATCGCATATGGTGCCGCTCGACCCGCTGATTATGCGTGTCGCGAAATTCCACACCATGACGGGACAGAATGACGAAATCACCATCTTCGAGATAGGCGAACTCGTCGGTGAATGGCGCCAGCGCCAGCGCATCCGAGCCGAGATAGACTTCGCCAGCCCGTTCGCCGTTGCCGAAACCGACCACCAGCGGCGCGCCATCCCGGGCGCCGATCAAGAGATCGTCTTCGCCCTCGAAGAGCACGGCCAATGCGAAAGCGCCCTTGAGGCGCGGGAGGCTCGCAGCCACAGCATCGACCGGCGAAAGCCCGCCTTCCATCGCATCGGCGAAGAGATGCGCCACCACTTCCGAATCCGTGTCGCTTTCGAATTTATGGCCCTTGCCGCGCAGCTCCTCGCGCAGCTCACGAAAATTTTCGATAATGCCATTATGGACGATGGCAACCTTGCCATTCGCATGCGGATGCGCATTGCTTTCGGTCGGGCGGCCATGCGTCGCCCAGCGCGTATGGCCGATCCCGGACGCACCGGACAAAGGCTCCGCCGCGAGGCAGGCTTCGAGAGTCTTGAGCTTGCCGGCAGCGCGCCGGCGCGCGAGATGCCCGTTTTCGAGGGTCGCGATGCCGGCGGAATCATAGCCGCGATATTCGAGCCGCTTCAGAGCCTCGATGATCGAGCCCGCGACAGGCCCCCGGCCCAGAATACCGACAATTCCGCACATTCAGCCTTCCTTTGCAGCCTTCCTTTGCCGCCGTCGTTTCCTCAGCGCTGCGAACCTGCGCGGCCC
>DAIESR010000223.1 GCA_027346205.1 Beijerinckiaceae bacterium | reverse complement strand
CTCGATGACGATCTTGCTGTCCGCTGCGACAGCCGCGACGAGGTCGAGCCCGGCTGCTCCCACGCTCTGATAGGCAGGTAGTGGTAGGCCGTCGCCATGTGGCAGACGGCGGACCGCAATGGGCACTGCGGCGTCCTTGTCACTCATTTGTGTGATCCTCAGCCATTGCCTCGAGCATGTCCGTAAATCGTGCGACGAGCCGCGTCGCGACCTCATATTTATGCAGACGCGGCAGGGCTTCCATCCCCGCCGGGGTTATGATCGTCACCTGGTTTTCGTCCTTTCCCATGACGCCGGATCCCATGACGCCGGACTGAAGACTGACATCATTGGCGACGATCACATCGCATCGCTTGCGTGCGAGCTTCGCTTGGGCATGGGCGAGAACATCTTCTGTCTCGGCCGCAAATCCGACAACGAGGCGAGGCCGCGACATGCCGTGTTGCGCGATTGCAGCTAGAATATCCGGATTTTCGACGAGTGCGAGAACTGGCGGCGTATTCTTTTGTTTCTTGATCTTGTCCGCAGCCGTTCCCGCGACGCGCCAATCGGCGACCGCTGCCACGCCGATAAAAATATCGGCGGGCAAGGCTGCTTCGACGGCAGCTAGCATTTCGGCCGCGGTTTCGACATGTTTTGTCTCGACCCCCGCCGGGTCCGGCAGTGCGACAGGGCCGCTGACGAGCACGACCTCCGCGCCCGCCTCGGCCGCCGCCGCGGCAAGTGCATGGCCCTGTTTGCCGGAGGAGCGGTTGGCGATGTAGCGCACCGGATCGATCGGCTCATGCGTCGGACCGGATGTGACGATGACGCGTCGGCCCGCGAGAGGCCGCGTCTCCTGGTGCTTTCGCATGGTCGCCGGCAATGGAATGCTCGTCTCGCTGTCGAGCGCGCGATCGATGGCCGCGAGAATTGCCGTGGGCTCGCTCATACGGCCGGGCCCAGTTTCGCCGCAGGCCATGTCGCCCTCCTCGGGGCCGACGAAAAGCACGCCATCTTCACGCAAACTGGCGATATTGCGGAGTGTGGCGGGATGCAACCACATGCGCAGATTCATCGCTGGCGCGACCAGGATCTTCTTGTCGGTCGCAAGGAGCAAGGTCGAGGCGAGATCATTGGCGAGCCCATGCGCCATTTTGGCGAGAAGATCGGCCGTCGCCGGCGCCACGACAAGAAGATCGGCATCGCGCGACAATTGGATATGGCCGATCTCCGTCTCGTCCATCAGCGAAAAAAGATCGCCGAAAACCTTGCCGCCGGCAAGGCTCGCAACCGAAAGCTCCGTGACGAACTGCTTGGCGGCTGTGGTCATGACGACATGCAGGCTGGCGCCCTGCTCGCGCAGCCGGCGGATGAGATCGAGCACCTTATAGGCGGCGATGCCGTCGCCGATGATGATGAGAATGCGTTTGCCCGCGAGCGCCATGCGCGATCCTATCGCTTCTGCCTGCGATGAGGATTAGCACATCTGCGGGGGCTCCGTGAGTGCGGAGAGGCTCATCGTGAGCTTCGCCGACTTTTTCGCGCGTTCAATGAAAAATGAAATAGCCGATCAAGGCGAGTGCGATCACCCAAAGCGCGAGATGGCCGAGGCGCAAGGCGTGCGCATGAGCCGTGCCGATCTTCTCGATCGCGGCTTCTGAGACTTCGAACCCGTCTTCGGCCATCGCTTCGAACCGCGTCGCGATATTTTCGGCTCGCAAAAGGGTGGCTGGAAGCGCGCCGGCGAATTTGGCCAGCGTCGTGGCGGCACGCCTTGCATCGTCGAGCCGACCGAGCGGCCCGAGATTTTCCTCGATCCAGCCGCGCACGACCGGTTCGGCCGTCGCCCACATGTCCAGCTTAGGATCGAGTTTGCGGGCGACACCTTCGACGACCACCATGGTCTTTTGCAAAAGGACCAGCTCGGTGCGCGTCTTCATGTCGAAGAGCGCGGTGACCTCGAAGAGGAGGGTCAGAAGTTTGGCCATCGAGATCTGATCGGCCGGGCGGGCATGGATCGGTTCGCCGATGGCGCGGATCGCCCGCGCGAAATCCTCGACCGCATGCCGGCGTGGCACATAGCCGGCCTCGAAATGCACTTCCGCGACGCGCCGGTAATTGCGGGTGATGAAACCGAAGATGATCTCGGCGAGGAAGCGACGTTCCATTCGGCCGAGCTGGCCCATGATGCCGAAGTCGACGGCCGTCAGCCGGCCCTCGGCATCGATGAAGAGGTTGCCTTGATGCATGTCGGCATGAAAAAAGCCGTCGCGCATGGCATGACGCAGGAAGGATTGGATGACGGTGCGCGCCAGCGCCGGCAGGTCATAGCCCTTGGCGGCAAGCGCGGGCACATTGGAGAGCGGAATGCCGTCGATCCATTCGAGCGTCAGCACGTCGCGCTCGGTGCGGTCCCAATCGACGCGGGGAACGCGGAAGTCGCTTTCGCCTGCCGTGTTTTCGGCGAATTCGGAGGCAGCCGCCGCTTCCAGCCGAAAATCCATTTCGATCTTCACCGTGCGGGCAAGCGTATCGACCACTTCGACCGGCTTCAGCCGTTTCGTTTCCGGAAACCAGAGTTCGGCGATATGCGCGGCAAAATACATGTCGGAGAGATCGCGCCGGAAGCGCCGCTCGACACCGGGGCGCAGCACTTTCACGGCCACCTCGCGCTCGCCCTTGCCGTCACGGACGCGGCCTTTGTGGACTTGCGCGATGGAGGCGGCGGCAACCGATTCGCCAAATTCCACGAAAATCTGGTCGAGGGGGCGGCCGAAGGCGGCCTCGATCGTTTTCACCGCCAGGTCGCGCGGGAATGGCGCCATGCGGTCCTGCAGACGTTCGAGCCTTTGGGCCACCTCCGGCCCGACGACATCGGGCCGCGTCGCGAGAAACTGCCCGAGCTTGACATAGGACGGGCCGAGCTGCCCGATCGCATCGGGCAAGACGTCGAAGGCCGGGTCTTTCGGACGCCGCGCGATGAGCCTCGCCAGAGCGAAGGGCAGATGGGCGGAGATCGGCAGGCTCGCGAGGTCGATATGGCTGAAGGTGCCGGCGCGGGCGAGGACGAAGCCCGCGCGTGCGAGTCGCAGAAGATGCCCAAGGGAGAAGATCACGCGTCGAGCGCTCTCAGTTTGAGGTGTGGCATGAAAGCGCCCCCCATCGTCGATTCGATCAAGGTGCCGAACCGTTTACGTGCGCTATGCTCTAGATCAGATCCAGGCGAGCGGGAAGCAGCATCGACATTTATGGTTGGTTGCAGCTCTAATCCCCTGATCCCGCATGCGCGATCACATGGAAAAAACTCCCTGTGACTTGTCCGCGGACGCCGCCGGTGAGGCTTGGCGTCGAGCCATAGGCATCGTTGAGGATCGCCAGTGGCTCATCTTCTCCCTTTTCGGCGATGGTCGCATAATGGAATTCATGGCCGCGCAGTTTCGCGCCGCGTGGCCCCAAGGCCGTGTCGGCCAAAAGCTCCACGTCGCGATAGCCGAGATTGAGCCGGCGTTTCTCGAAGGAGGTGGCGAGGCCGAGGAGGCCCAGCATTTCGTGGCGAACGCCTTCGGCATCGATGAGGCCGCGGCCCAGCACCATATAGCCACCGCATTCGCCATGGACCGGCCGGCGCGTCGCGAAATGGCGCGTGCCTTCCAGAAAACGCGCCGCCGAGGCGATTTTTCCGGCATGAAGCTCGGGATAGCCGCCTGGCAGCCAGCAGAAGTCGCAATCGGACGACGGCGCTTCGTCGGCGAGCGGGGAAAAGAACATCAGCTCCGCGCCGGCGGCGCGCCAGCTCTGGAGAAGATGCGGATAAAGGAAGGAGAAGGCGGCGTCGCGCGCGATGGCGATCCTCTGGCCCGGTGGTTTGAACGCCGGCGCAGCCGCTGTGAACTCGACCTGCGATGGCGCCGCCAGCGCGAGAAGGCGATCGAGATCGATCTGCGTTTCGATGAAGGAGGCGAGCCTGTCGAGGGTCAATTCGAGCTGTGCCGTCTCGGCCGCCTGGACGAGGCCGAGATGGCGTTCCGGTAGAGTGATCTCGGGTGCACGGCGCAGCGCGCCGAGAACCGGCAGGCCGATCCGTTCGATCGCTTCCATCGCGAGCATTTGATGCCGCACGCTGCCGATGCGGTTCAGCACCACGCCGGCAACGCTGAGCCGTGGATCGAGCTTGGCGCAGCCGAGCGCTATGGCCGCCGCCGATTGCGACTGGCCGCTGACATCGAGGATGAGAATCACGGGCCAGCCGAAGGCGGCGGCGATATCGGCCGACGAGCCGCTCCGTCCGGGCTCAGCCGGAACGCCGTCGAAAAGCCCCATCAGCCCCTCGCAAAGGATGAGATCGGCGTCCTTCGCCGTGGCGGCGACGAGCGCGTGCAGCAGCGTCGGCGCCATCGCCCAACTGTCGAGATTGAGGCCGGGCCGTCCCGTCGCGGCGGCATGAAAGGCCGGATCGATATAATCGGGGCCGCATTTGGCGCCGAAGACGCGCAAGCCGCGCTGCCGCATGGCGCGCAATAGGCCGAGAGTCAGCGTCGTCTTGCCGCTGCCCGAGCGCGGTGCTGCGATCAAAAGGCCGGGCGGGACGGCTGTTTGGCCGCTCATTGACGATTTCCCGGTTTCCGTGCCGCGCGGCTGGCGCTATCGCTGACACTATGGATGATGAGCATGCCAACAGGCCGTTGCGCTATGGCTGGACGACCGGAAGCTGCGCCACGGCGGCGACACGGGCCGCTTTTGGTGCCTTGATCACCGGCCAATTCGCCGATCCGGTGGAGATCGTGCTGCCCGGCGGCGCGCGGACGCAATTTGCGCTGGCTTGTAGCGAGCAAGGCGAAGGCTATGCGCGCGTGGGCGTGATCAAGGATGACGGCGATGATCCAGACGTGACGCATGGCGCGCTCATCATTTCGACCGTCAGGCTGGGACCGCCGGGAGCCGGCGTGACCTTCCACGCCGGGCCGGGCGTCGGGACGATCACCAAACCCGGCCTGCCCTTGTCGCCGGGCGAGCCTGCCATCAATCCCGTGCCACGCGCTATGATGATCGAGAATATCAAAGAGGTTGCAGCGCTTCACGGTCGAGGCGCTGATGCGATCGTCGAGATCTCGATCCCCGGCGGCGAAACCCTGGCGCAAAAGACGCTCAATCCGCGCCTGGGGATTTTGGGTGGCCTCTCCATTCTCGGCACGACCGGGGTTGTCGTGCCCTATTCCTGTGCCGCCTGGGTGCATACGATCCATCGCGGCGTCGATGTCGCCCGCGCCCAAGGCCTCACGCATATTGCCGGCGCAACGGGCTCGGTCTCTGAAGCCGCGGTTCAGCGCCTGCATGACCTGCCTGAGGATGCGCTGATCGACATGGGCGA
>DAIESR010000190.1 GCA_027346205.1 Beijerinckiaceae bacterium | reverse complement strand
GAGGACCGGAACAGACTCGCCCGTCAAAGTGGATTCGTCCACCGTGAGGACATCACCCTCGATGAGAAGAGCATCGGCGGGAACGCGTTCGCCTTCGCCGACCAAAATGAAGTCATATGGTACCAATTCGCGTGCGGGAATGCGGCATTGGCCGGTGGAGCGCAGCACTCTCGCCATCGGCGCCGCAAGCGTGCGCAAAGCGGCCAGCGCGTTCTCATTGCGCGCTTCCTGCATAATGACAAGACTGACCGAGAGCATCGCGCCGCCGACGAGAAACACGCCTTCATGCCAATCGCCGAGCACCAGATAGAGGCTGGCGGCGATGAGCAGCAGCGCGAACATGGGCTCGCGCAAGGTCGTGCCGATAATGCCAAGAATAGAACGGCGGCGCTGCTCGCCGAATTCATTGGCGCCGAATTGCTTAAGCCGTCGCGCAGCCTCTTCCGGCGTCAGCGGCGTATAATTCGTTCGGCTCGTGCCCGGGGCGGAGCTGTTCATGCCCTTGCTTCACCATCTCGCAACTCGATCGGGAAAAATAGTATGTTTCCCGATCGGTAAATATCACAACCTGCCCAACCCAGACTGCACCAGCATGGGGGCCAAAGGCGCCAATGCTTTGATCGAGATCAGCGCAGGCGCGCTTGCATGACGAGAGGCTTCGGTATGGAAGACAAACCGAAACCGGAATGGCTCGCCCGGCTGCACGAGCGACAATGGCGCTTCGTTCGGATTCCGATCGGCATTTTTTTCGTGCTCGGCGGCCTTTTAGGCTTTCTGCCGATCGTCGGCTTCTGGATGGTGCCGCTCGGTCTCGCGCTTCTAGCAAGCGATATTCCCGCAGCGGGCAGGTTGCTCGCGGCTCTGCAACGGGCATACGAGGCATTAATGCTCAAGCTTCACAACTCTAAGAACCGGTAGAGGCCGCCGCTCGCTATGCGCTGCTTCGCGCTTTTTCGGCAATGGCGAGCAACACATCCGCATAGGTTTCGCCGCTATGAGCGCGCGCAAAGGCTTGCGCCTTTTCGGCTGCGCGCAGCATGCATTCGGATAGACGCGGCAGCAGACGCACGATGGCATCCGCAAGCGCCCGCGCGTCATAGGGCGAAAAACTTTCTCCTTGCGCCTCGCCATTCCTAACGCATTCAGCGGCGAAGGTTCCTTCGGCCTCGATAACCGGCCGGCCGGCTGCAACGGATTCCGTGAAAATCCCTGATCCGCGCATGCCGAAAGAAACAGGATCATAGGGAAGCAACATCACATCAACCTTATTGATCTCGGCCGCATAGTCTTCCGAGCTGAGCGCGCCCTCGATCAGACGCACGTTCGGCATGGCCCGCAGCGTTTGCTCCGCCTCGACGACAGTGTGTTCCCAATATGAATGCTGAATTTGAATATGGAATTCAACGTCGAGACCTTCCACCTGACAGATGGCAGCTGCTTCGGACAAGAGGTGGAAGCCCTTCTCGCTCTTGGAATAGCCGAAAAAGCCCAGACGCACGGTCTTGTCGGCACGGTGCGGCTGGCGCATGACTGCGAAGGGAATTGGAAGGATCTTTGTCTCCAGGCCATACTGTTCGCGATAAAATCCTGCGATGGCCTCATTCTCCGTCGTGAAGAAGAGCTTGCGGTCGATGAAGGGTTCGGCCTTTTGAAAAGCTTCACGATAATAGGCTGCGCCATAATGCGCGGCGCGTCCCCAGGGTGTCCAATCAGGCGCGAACATCAATTGGCAAACCACGTTCGGGAGCAACGCCTGCGGGCGCGAACGCATGAAATCGATCAGCCCTGATATTTGATTTTGGCTGATCGCCGTGATCACTAGCAGATGATCCGGCGCGCAGAGATCGCGTGGCAAAGAGTCGAAATCACGACGAAAGGAATGATTCAAGAATCTCCAGGTGACGGCCTCGAGAATATCGAACAAAGCCCCGCCGCCCGTGGACCATTGG
>DAIESR010000188.1 GCA_027346205.1 Beijerinckiaceae bacterium | reverse complement strand
ATAACACGATCATTGACGGCCGCAACGGTCCGTCGACACTGCAATGGCCGGGCAGCGGCGCGATGCATCGCGCTGCCATTGTCTTCGAACCATCCAATCGTGCGGCCAGCTCGATCGAGAAAACCGGGGCTTGGGCGTTCTATCGCTTGCTCGATGCGGGTCATTTGACGAGGGACGGCTGGGCTGCCTTCAGCTTCGGCAGGCATGATTTCAGGTTTCGCTTCGAATCGACTCGTCGGGTAAGTCCTTTGGATTTTGGCATGCTCCGTGGCTTCGCCTGTCCGGGCGGCAGTTGAACAATTGGGGCTCGAAGCGATGCACTGCGGATTGGTCGGCAAACTGCCCCAGAAACGCGATTTCATCGCCCTATCGGCGCCGCGCGAGTTTCTGCGCATCTGGGAGCCCTGGATCGAAACCTGCTTGGTGGAAAGTCAGATGGGACTCGACCGCGGCGAATGGGCGGCGGCTTTCGCCATTGCGCCGATCTGGCGGTTTTTTCTTGGCTCAGGGCTTTGCGGCGCGACGGTGCGCGGCGCCTTCATGCCCTCGGTGGATGCGCTCGGCCGCTATTTTCCGCTGACCGTCCTGGCGTGGCCCGAGGAAGGCGAGAATCTCGCTCCGCCGGCCGAGGACCCGCAATGGCTATGGTTCGAAACTGCCGAAGAACTCCTTCTCCTGACCCTCGATTCCGATGTATCGATGGAAACTGTTGTAGATTCACTCGGGAAATTGGGCGATGCGGTCGTGGCCGCACCGCCGTCCGCCGAGATGCAGGTTTTGTTTCTGCCAGCGGAGGCCGGGGCTCTGGCGCAGCCGCTGCGGCAGATTTTCGGAGCGGGCGCGGAGCATGACCAGGCAGCGAGAGTCGATCCGGCGCAAATGACTTTTTGGTGGACGCTCGGTGGAGACGAAAGGCCGGCCTGGGCATGGTGCCGCAAATCGATGCCAAATCCACGGCAGTTCATGTCCATGCTGACGGGATGCGCCGCCGATCTGCCACAAGAGATTTCCTACGCGAGGCCATGACGAACAGCCCATGGACGAAGAGGCCATGACGAAGATGAGCGATCCATTGCGGATTTTCGACGACGGCGGCGCAACCGATGTCGGCAAGGTTCGTAGCAATAACGAAGATTCTTTCCTCGTCCGTTCCGATGCCGGCGTGTGGGCCGTCGCTGACGGGATGGGCGGGCATGACGCTGGCGCTTTCGCGAGCGCGACGGTGGTCAATGCGCTGCAGGCGATTTCCGGACCTGGGCCGGTCGACGATCTTCTGGCCCATTGCCGCGAGCAGCTCGCGGCGGCGAACCGCCACCTTCTCGAAGTCGCCGATATGAACGGCGGCATAGTGATTGGCGCGACTGTCGCCGTCCTGCTCGCGCATGAGGGCTATTATGCCTGCGTCTGGTCCGGCGACAGCCGGATCTATCTCATTCGCGACGGACGGATCTCGCAGTTGTCGCGCGATCATACGGAGGTCGCTGAACTGATCGCCGAAGGCGTGTTGAGCGAGGAGGAGGCGCTCACCTGGCCGCGCCGTAATGTCATCACGCGCGCGGTTGGGGTACATGACGAATTGGACCTCGAAATCGCGCAAGGCGTTTTGCAGAAGGGCGATGTATTCGTCATTTGCTCGGATGGGCTGACCGCGCATGTGAAGGATGCCGAGATTCTCGAACATGTGCGGGGCAATGGTGCGCAAAGTGCCTGCGACGAGCTGGTGGCGCTGACGATGGAAAGAGGCGCCATAGACAATGTGACGGTCGTCATCATGCGTTATGTGCCGCGCGGCTCCACTGTCGTCTTTCCAAATGGCAATGTTCCGTTGCCGCGTTGGGGGCAATGATGGATCAGAAGGCCTCGCTTGGTTCGACGCGGCCGATCATCCCGGCTGGAACCCAGCTCAACGGGATCTATGAGATCGATGCGCCGATCGCCGCCGGCGGCATGGGCGAGGTCTATCGCGGCCATACGATTCAGACCGGCGACCTCGTCGCAATCAAGGTGATCCGCTCCGATATCGCGGAGGCGGAAGCTGCCTTGGCCTTGTTCCGCAAAGAAGCCTCGGCGCTGCATAACCTCTATCATGAGGCGATCGTCCGCTATTACGTCTTCACCATCGATCCGACGCTTCAACGGCCCTATTTGGCGATGGAATTCGTCGACGGCCAATCGCTGTCGGCAATGCTGCGCGGCGGGCCGCTCGCCTATGAGGCCGTACACAGGCTCATGCAGCGCATCGCCGCCGGGCTGCAGGCGGCGCATGAGGGCGGCATCGTGCACCGCGACATGTCGCCGGACAATATCATCATCCCGGGCGGCGATATGGCGAAAGCCAAGATCATCGATTTCGGCATCGCCCGTTCGACGCAGCTCGGCGACGAAGGCACGGTAATCGGCACTGGCTTCGCCGGCAAATATAATTACGTCTCGCCGGAACAGCTCGGGCTCTTCGGCGGCAATGTCTCGCCGCGGTCCGATATCTATAGTTTCGGGCTCGTTCTGGCCGAAGCATTGCGGCAACGGCCGATCGACATGGGCGGCAATCATGTCGACGTGATCGAAAAGCGTCGCAAGGTGCCGGACCTGAGCGACATTGATTCACGCATCCGGCCGCTCCTCGAACGGATGCTCCAGCCCAATCCGGATGATCGGCCCGCGTCCATGGCGGAGGTCGCGACCTGGCCGCTCGATCCCCCGCGCAAGGGCTCGGCAGCACCTCCATCTTCCGGGAAGCAGCCTTCAGTACGCGTGTCCGGGCCGATTTTCGGAACGCGTACGGTTCTCGTCGGCGGCGTGGCGCTGGCGGTGGCCATTGTCGTTGGCTTCGCCACAACTATTGCTTTGCATCGGCCGAAGAAGATAGAGGCGTTACCCAAGATCGAATTGCAGGCCGCCACGCCGCCGCAAACGCCGCGGCTCGCGCCGGCCGCGCCCAAGGCGCCGAAGGGTAACGTTCTAGGTCTCGCGCCGCCCAAGGATATCGGCCCGTTGGCCGCCACTCCGCTCGGGACGGATGCGAGGGTTGCGGCCATTCTCGCAACTTCGCGTGTGGACCGTCTCATCGGTCGCGACCGGATCGATGCGGTGACGCGCTACATCAGCCGCTACGAGGGCGGCCGCTGCTTCTTCGTCAAGCCTGTCGCGATCAATGACAAAGTGACGGCGATCGAAGGTTTCGGCGAATCTCTGGCGCCTTTCCGTACCCTCGACCAAGCGTTCCGCTCTCGCAATGGTTTCGAGGCGGACATAGGCGTGCAATTAATTTCGCCGCCGCAGTGCCCGGCGATCACTTTCCTCAGCCAATTGCGCGGCTCGCCTGCGTCGGCGCCGAAGCTCGACCTCAAAGCCACGCGCCTCAAAGCCGGCCAAAGCCTCGTCGGCACAGTCAGCGGCGTCGGTGCGCGTCAGGTCGAGGTTCTGCTCGTCGCGGCCGACGGCTCTGTCCAATCCATACCCACGACGCGGGTGCAAAATGGCGGTGATTCCGTCTCCTTCAACGCTGTGCCGAGCGACTCCAAGCCGGACCTCCTGGTCGTCGTCGCGAGCCCGAAGCCGTTGCCGATCTTGCAAGGTGGCGTCACGAAGGCGGCGGATCATTTGTTTCCGGAAGTTTTTGCCGAGGCCGAGCGTAACGGCGTGAGCCTTGCCGCGAGCCTGCGTTCGGTCAAAATGGCGCAGTAGAGCTGTCCCAACCTTGGCCCCGACCTTGCTTTAGTCGCATTGCCGAGACTTGATGCTCGATCCGCTTCGACTGGTTTGGGTGCCATCGTGATCGTCTGCTCTTGCAATGTTTTGTCCGACGCAAAAATCCGCGCGTCGCTCCAAGGCGAAGCCTGTCCGCGCACGCCCGGCGCCGTCTACCGCTGTCTCGGCTGCAGCCCCAATTGCGGGCGCTGCTTTGCAACCGTCCAATCACTGATCGTCGAAGCGCTGGCCCAGGCGGGCGAGCAGGCGAGCGAGAGCTGCGCGGCTGCTTGTGGTGCAATGGCCGCCTTGCCCTGAGCCTGTGATCTCTGCTGCTCATTGCAGAGCAGTTCAAAGGACGTTCGCTTCCGCTATGGCTGTACGGCTGATGCTGTCGATCGAAGATTAGCTTTTCCTATCGCGATAAGAGTCCGACATGCCGATCGGCATGCCTTCACTTGCGCCGCGCGTTCATTGCCCATAGCCTCTCTATATTGACGAATCTCAGCTCTAGAGCATGTTCCGGAAAAGTTGATCGACTTTTCCGACAAGAACATGCTCCAGCTATTTGATTTTGAGCGTTTTCTTCTCGATCGGATGATTCCATCCGATCGGAAAGCGCTCCAGGAGGCCGATGCGATGAAGGGTGACGACAGGGTAATCGACTATTTGAATCGCAGTCTTCGAAACGAACTGACGGCGATCAACCAATATTGGCTGCATTATCGTATTCTTGAAAACTGGGGCTACAAGGATCTCGCCAAACAATGGCGCGAGGAATCAATGGATGAGATGCGGCATGCCGACAAGGTGACCCATCGTATCCTGTTTCTCGAAGGCTTCCCGAATATGCAGGTCCTCGATCCTTTGCGGATCGGGCAGAGCGTCGAGGAAATCATCGCCTGCGATCTCGCCGCCGAACTCGCGGCGCGTGCGCTCTATATCGAAGCCGCGCAATATTGTTTCTCGGTCCAGGATTTCGTGACCAAGGAACTTTACGATGGTCTCCTCAAGGATGAGGAGAAGCATATCGACTTCCTTGAGACGCAGCAGGAGCTGATCCGGCAGCTCGGCGTCCAGCTCTACGCGCAAAAGCACATTGGGCATCTCGAAGAGTCTTGAGCGGGCCGTAGAGCCTATCCCGACCATATGGCATCGCTCGCGATCCATGTGATCGGGTCAAATCGGCCTACATTAACTAATTTTAGAGCATCAGACCCACAGCCGGTTTCCGCCTGCGAGTCTGGTGCTTTAAATCAAGGCTGCTTTTGCCGCGGTGGCCCCATGAGCGCCGGCTGGAAGAGCACGGCTGCGGCGAGCGTCGTCACGAGCGAGATCGCCAGCAATTTTCCCATGCTCGATGTGCCGGGGTGGTGCGACAGCCAGAGCGAGCCGAAGGCGGTTGCCGTCGTCATCGCACTGAAGAAGACGGCCCGCGTCAGACTCGATTGCAAGAGATTCGTGGTCCCGGCGCGCCAGGCCATCACGAAATAGATCTTGAAGGCGACCCCCAATCCCAGCAGCAGCGGCAAATCGATGATATTCGCGAAA
>DAIESR010000186.1 GCA_027346205.1 Beijerinckiaceae bacterium | reverse complement strand
ATCGATGCGAGCGAGATCACCGACAAAGGCACGATCAACCAGCGTGCTGTGCTCCACAGGCGAGCGGAAGTGGTGGCTGCGCTTTATGAGGGCGAGGAGTCGCTGTTGATTGTCGCGGCGGAGTTGCGTGAGAAGGCCGCGTTATGATCACCTATGCCAAGGCGAACCGATTACAGTAACGAAAATCGAACTCCCCCAAACTGTGGGTCTTTGATTGCCAAAAAGGCTTGCGGTAAAGTACCAATTTTGGCACATTTCACTTGAATGATCGATCGCGGCAAGAAATTACCTGCCAGGTTTTACTTGAATGCGGCGGGCCGCAATCCGGTTCGGGAATGGATTCTCAAACTGCCAGAAACTGATCGCCATATCATCGGCAAGGACATCCAAAAAGTCGAATTCGGATGGCCGATCGGACGTCCGCATTGCGCGCCTCTCAGCGGCGGGTTGTGGGAGGTGCGCAGCGCCCTCGGCAGTGACCGGATTGCGCGGGTCATCTTCTGCATGGGTGACGGGCACATGATCTTGCTGCACGGATTTATCAAGAATACGCAGAAGACGCCTCAAGCAGACATTGACCTTGCCCTCAAGCGCAAACGTGAGGTGACCTAATGGTTCAGAAATGGAAAGGCGGGGTGAGCCTGGAGACCTTCGACGATTTTCTTGCCGAACAGGGCATGTTGGAAGCGTGCGAGGATCATGCGATCAAGGAAATTATTGCCCAGCAGATCGCAGCCGCCATGGAAGAGCAAGGGATTACAAAGGTCGAGATGGCGGCGCGGATGAAAACCAGTCGGCGACAGCTTGATCGGCTTCTCGATCCTGCGATCCCCTCGGTCACGCTCGACACTTTGCGCCGCGCCGCGAATGCGGTCGGCCGCACGCTGCGCGTCGAATTGGTGTGACGCTGGCTTCATGAGCGGCTTCTGCCTGTCCATGCGCAGAACCCCTCCTCGTATATTCACCCTGGATGCGGAAAGCCGTCGCCGACCCGGTTGCCGCTTGCTAAAGAGGGGCGGACATAGCACAGGTCAGAAGCAGCGTCGGCGGGTTGCGCGCCGGCTGCGCTAATCGTCGAGGGAAATCCGTGGCCGCTGACGAAGACACCGCCGCCAAGCTTCGCGCGCTCTGCACCGCGCTCAGCGCGCATCTGCAATCGGCCGGCTATTCCCTCTGCGAACCGCCGATCTTGCAGGATGCCGCGATATTCTTCGATTCGGGAGAAGATATCCGTAGCCGGCTCTATCTGACGAGCGATCAGTCCGGAGCGGATTATTGCCTGCGGCCCGAATATACGATTCCGGTCTGCCGCCATTATCTCGCCTCTGCCGCGACGGGAACGCCGGCGTCCTACTCTTATTGCGGTCCCGTTTCCGCTTCCGCCCCGGTGGGCCAAGCGAATTCCTGCAAGCGGGGCTCGAAAATTTCGGCCGCACCGACCGTGAGGCCACCGATGCTGAAATCCTGAGTCTGGCGCTCGAAGCCGTCGTGGCCGTCGGGCAGAGTGATCTTGCCATCCGCATCGGCGATGCCGGCCTCTTCCACGCGCTGCTCGAAGCGCTCGATCTCTCGTCGCAATGGCGCCGTCGGATCATTCGCGGCTATGCCCAGGATAAGGCGCTCGATGCGATTTTTGCCGGGGGCACCAATGGCACGGCGCATGACCATACGGGTGTGCTTGCCGCGCTTGAGGGAACCGATCCGCAGGGTGCCCGCGCGCTCGTCGAGGATCTTCTCGCCATTGCCGGCATTTCAACGGTCGGCGGGCGCACCGCTGGCGAGATCGCCGAGCGGTTCCTCGAGCAGGCCGCGCTGAAATCGGGTCCGGACTTTCCGGCGGAGCAACGTGTGCTGATCGAAAAGTTTCTGGCGATCGAGGCAGATCCTGATCGGGCGTCGTCTCAAATGCGCGCGCTGGCTGGCTCCGCCGGCCTCGATCTCACCGCCGTCCTCGACCGCTTCGACGCGCGGCTCGGGTTCATGGCGGCGCGCGGCCTCGACATCAGTGCCTTCACCTTCGCTGCCCGCTTCGTCCGCAATCTCGATTATTACACGGGCTTCGTCTTCGAAGGGCATGACAAGAGCGCGCCGAATGAAAAGCCGATCGTCGGCGGCGGCCGCTATGACCATCTTTTGCAATCGCTCGGGGCGACGCAGGAAATTCCGGCGGTCGGTGCCGCCATCTGGGTCGAGCGGCTGCGGCTTTCCGCATCGAAGCCGGAGGCGTGAGGGCAATGGCCGAATCTTTCTCACCGCTCGTCATTGCCGTGCCTTCGAAAGGTCGGCTGCAAGAAAATGCCACCGCCTTCTTCGGCCGCGCCGGCTTGACGCTGGTCCAGGGCCGCGGCGCACGCGATTATCGCGGCCGGATTGCCGGGCTCGACAATGTGGAGATCGCCTTCGTCTCCGCTGGCGAAATCGTAGCCTTGCTTGCTTCCGGCAGCGCCCATATGGGCGTCACCGGCGAAGACCTTTTGCGCGAAAGCATTGCCGATGCTGACAGCAAGGTCGAGCTTTTGGCGCCGCTCGGCTTCGGCCATGCCAATGTCGTCGTCGCTGTGCCGCAAGCCTGGATCGACGTCAAGACGATGGCCGATCTCGAAGATGTCGCGGCGGCTTTTCGCGCCAAGCGTGGCACGCGCATGCGGGTCGCGACCAAATATGTGAATCTGACCCGGCGCTATTTCGCCGAGAGCCATGTCACCGATTATCGCATCGTCGAGAGCCTCGGCGCGACCGAAGGTGCCCCGGCGGCGGGTGGCGCTGAACTCATCGTCGACATTACGACGACGGGCGCGACGCTCGCTGCCAACGGCCTGAAAGTGCTGGACGATGGCGTCATGCTGCGGTCGGAGGCCAATCTCGTTGCCTCGCTGACAGCGAATTGGGACGAGACCGCGCGCGAGACGGTCCGCGTCATTCTCTCGCGTATCGCGGCGGAGGAAGCGGCACGCACGACGCGCGAAGTCTCGGCGTGCCTGCCGACGGCATCGGATGATTTCTTCGCCAAGGCCGGGACGGCTTTTGGCGCGCGCCGGCGGCGCCAGACATCGGATGGCTGGGTGGTGCTGACCTGCCCGACGGCGAAGGTCGCGGGCCTCGCCGATTGGCTCATCGCGCAAGGCGCCGAAGAAGTGACGGTCGCTGCGCTCGACTATGTCTTCGCGGCCACCAACCCGCTCTATGAGAAGCTGCTCGCCCGTCTCGCGTAATTCTATCCGACTTCTATTCGGCGGCGCGTGCCGGTGCTTCCGATGGCGTGAAAGTGCCGGTGCCGGCCGGGTGCATTTCCAGGCGCCGCTTATGGAATTGCTGTAGCGTGCCGCGATGGCCGATCGAGATGATCGCCGTGTCCGGCAGATGCTCGACCAGCGCCTGATAGATCTTCGCTTCCATCGCCTCGTCCATGGCGGTGGTCGCTTCGTCGAGAAACAGCCAGTCGGGCTTGGTGAGAAGTGCCCGGGCGATCGCAAGTCTTTGCTGCTCGCCGCCGGAGAGACGCTGCGACCAGACCTCGTCGACATCGAGTTCATCGATCAAGGCGGGCAAAAGCGATGTTTCGAGCGCGGCGCGCAGCTTCGCATCGTCGAATTCACCGGGCGGTGCCGGATAGGTGAGGGCGGCACGCAAAGGCCCGATCGGAATATAGGGCTTTTGCGGTAGCAGCATCACCCGCGAGCCCTCCGGTATTTTGATATCGCCTTGGCCGAAGGGCCAGATCCCGGAGACCGCACGGAACAGAGTCGATTTGCCGGAACCTGAAGGGCCGGTCAACAGCACCGGCGCGTCGGCGGAGAATTGCAGATTGGCTTCTTTGACGATTTCGCGTCCGTTCGGTAGCCGCACGGTCAAGCCACCGACGCTCAAAACCGTTGTTGAATCCTGTGTGTCCGGCGTCATGCCCGGCTCGAAGCTGAGCGCGCGAGCCTTGTCGATCGCATTGTCGAAAGACGTCAAGCGATCAAGAACGGCTTTGAACTCGGCAAGCGAAACATAATAGGTGACGAAGAAGGTCAGCGCATCATTGACATTGCCGAATGCGCTCGCGGTCTGGGTCATGATGCCGAGTTCGATCTTACCGGCGAAATAATAGGGAGCCGAGACGATGAACGGGATGAAAGGGCTGATCTGCCCATAGGAGGCGGTGAAGGCCGTGAGCCTCTTGCGGCAGGCGACGATCTCGAAATAATTCTTGATGATCGAGGTGAAACGATTGCCGAGCGACAGTTTTTCGGTCGGCTCTCCGCGCAGTAGCGCGACCTGCTCGCCATATTCGCGCAATCTCGCCAGCGAGAAGCGGAAATCCGCCTCATAGCGCTGCCGCACGAAAGACAGATCGACGAGCGGACGCCCGATCCAATGCGTGACGAGCGTGCCTATGCCCGCATAGATGAGCGCGACCCAGAAGAGGAAGCCGGGCATGGCGATCGTCGAATAAGGCAAAGTGAAATTGGCCGAGAGAGTCCAAAGAATGATCGCGAAGGAGACGAGCGACGTCGTCTTCGAGATCAGCAGGATGGTGAAAGAATAAATCCCATAGCCGATCTGCCCGCCGTCTATGAAGCGGTTGATGTCTTCGGAGATTCGCTGGTCCGGATTGTCGGCGGCATAGCCGATCAGCGACATGCGGTAATGGGTATGATTGTCGAGCCAGCGCTCGACATAATAATTGGTGAGCCAGCGTCGCCATCTGATCACCAAGGTCGATTGGACCACGAATTCGGTGACCGCGGAGGCGATATAAAGGAATGCCCAGACGAGGAAGACGGTGAAGAGCTGATACCAGAAGGCCTTTTCATTCTTGGTCTGGATCGCGTTGAACCAGTCGCGCGAAAAGAAGGAGAGCCGCACCTGGATGCCGACCTCGGCCTGATTGATGAGCACCAGGAAAATGACCATGGACGTTGCAACGCGCCGTTCGAGCGCACGAAACGCAGGCAGGGGCCAGATCCGGGCGACAGTGCTGTCGGTATTGTCGAAATAGCGGTCCGCGATCCGTGTCATCGACCGCACGAGCGGAATAAAAGACACGAGATAGACGGCGATGGCGAACATGCCGACTGTGAGCGGCAAGCTCTCCGGTAGCTGATATTGGGCGAGCGCGGTTGGCCACAA
>DAIESR010000180.1 GCA_027346205.1 Beijerinckiaceae bacterium | reverse complement strand
TGGCGGGTGCCTGCCTTTACCGCTGGAAACGGCCGATATCGCTTTCCTGGCATGGCCGGGAAAGGACGCGCCATTCTTTGCCATTCATTTCGGCGGCGAGCGCGCAGGCTCTTGTGCGATCGACGATCTTTGCGAAACAGCCGCGCGATTGGCCTATGCCTTCCTGAAGCTACGCGGCGCAGACGAAACCATTGGCCGCATGGCAGATCTCATTCGCCGCATCGGTGCCGAAACGGTCGCGCGGGCCGCAGGTCTCGACAAGCCAACGCTCGCCGATGACCGGTCGCATCATGCGCCGCGCGTTCTCGGCTATCATGCACTGGGCAGCCATATGGCGCTCGGCCTTGGCATTCCATTTGGCCGGCTCGACGCAAAGGCTCTGCACATGCTCGCGGACGAGGCCGACGCCGTCGGCGGAGAGTTACGGCTTTCGCCTTGGCGCGCGATTCTCATCGTCGCAAAGCACATAGACCAGGACCTCGCAGCGCGCATGCAGGACGCAGGCTTCATTCTCGATGAAGACGCGCCGATCCGCGCCGTTGCCGCTTGCGCTGGAAAGCCGGCCTGTCTGCATGGCACGACCACAGCTCAGGCTGATGCGGCACGTCTCGCACCACTGGCGCGTGGGTTCGCTGCAACCGGCATCGCTCTGCATGTTTCGGCCTGCGCGAAAGGCTGCGCCCATCCGCGCCCGGCGCCTGTCACGCTTACCGGCCGCGACGGCGCTTATGATCTCGTGCTCGATGAATCTGCGGGAGGTCGACCTCTCCTTCGCGGTCTCGATCTGCCCGCAATCGAAATCCTGTTGCCGCGACTCGCTGCGACCCTGCCGGCGGAGCGCGTCGTGCTCGTCCGCCAATTCTCCAGGGAGACGCAGCGATGAGCCGCTACTCCTATCTGCGCGACGGCACTGAAATCTATCGCCGCTCCTTTGCGATCATCCGCGCCGAGGCCGATCTCACGCGTTTCGCGCCCGAGGAAGAATCGATCGCCGTGCGCATCATCCATGCCTGCGGCCAAGTCGAGGCGGCAGCCGACCTCGCCTTTGCCCCCGGCGCAGTCCTGGCTGCGCGCCAGGCTCTCGAAGCCGGTGCGCCGATCCTCTGCGACGCCAATATGGTGGCATCCGGCATTACCCGTGCGCGGCTTCCCGCCGATAATGAAGTGATCTGCACGCTGGCCGATCCGCGCGTGCCCGCGCTCGCCGCGCATCTCAACACGACACGCTCGGCGGCGGCGCTCGAATTGTGGCACGATCAGATCGGCGGCAGCGTCGTCGCCATAGGCAATGCGCCGACCGCGCTCTTCCATCTGCTCGAATGTATGGATGCCGGCTGGCCGGCGCCCGCCGCGGTGATCGGCATGCCGGTCGGCTTCGTCGGCGCCGCCGAATCGAAAGAGGCGCTGATTGCCGATGGTCGCCTGCCCTATCTCGTGATGCGCGGACGCCGTGGCGGCAGCGCCATGACCGCCGCGACGGTGAATGCGCTGGCGAGCACGCGACTATGACGCCGGGCAGATTGATCGGTGTCGGCCTCGGTCCGGGCGATCCCGAGCTTTTGACCGTCAAGGCGGTGAAAATGATCGGCGCCGCGCCGGTCATCGCCTTTTTTGCCAAGAAAGGCCGGCGCGGCAATGCAAGAGAGATCGCCGACCGCTGGATTCCCGCGGATCGGATCGAGCTGCCGCTCTATTATCCAATGACGACAGAATTCGCCTTCGACGATCCTGTCTATGTCGCGACGCTGCGCGCTTTCTATGAAGGCGCGACCGACACGCTGGCAAGCCATCTCGAAGCCGGCCGCGATGTCGCGCTGCTCGCCGAAGGTGATCCGCTGTTCTATAGTTCCTTCATGCATCTCTATGTGCGGCTGCGCGAACGCTTCGCGACGGAAATCGTGCCGGGCATTACCGGCATGGCCGGCTGCTGGGGCGCGGCTGGAGCGCCTATGGCCTGGGGAGACGATGTGCTGAGCGTGCTACCCGGCACGCTTGCCGAAGAAGAGCTTGTCGCGCGTCTCATCAAGACCCATGCGGCGGTGATCATGAAGCTCGGCACCAATCTACCGAAAGTGCGCCGGGCCATCATCCGCGCCGATCTTCTCTCGCATGCCATCTATGTCGAGCGCGGCACGATGGCAGGCGAAAAAATCATCAAGCTCGCCGAGCGCGGCGACGAGGACGCGCCTTACTTCTCGATGATTCTCATCCCCGGCAATGGACGGCGACCATGAGTTCCGGAAGGCTCGACATCATCGGCCTCGGCCCCGGTCCGGAACGTTGGCTCACCATGGAGACGCCGGCCATTCTCGCCCTCGCGACGGATGTCATAGGCTATGGTCCCTATCTCGATCGCGTGCGGGCGCGGGCGGGGCAGAAGCGTCATGCCAGCGACAATAGAGAAGAGCTTGCGCGCGCCTATAATGCGCTCGACCTTGCCGCGGATGGCGCCCATGTCGCCATTGTCTCCGGCGGCGATCCGGGTGTCTTCGCCATGGCTGCGGCCGTGTTCGAAGCACTGGAAACGGGCGAAGAGAAATGGCGCGAGGTCGAGATCGCAGTTCATCCGGGCGTCTCCGCCATGCTCGCCGCCGCCGCGCGCCTCGGCGCACCGCTCGGCCATGATTTCTGCGCCATCTCCCTGTCCGACAATCTCAAGCCCTGGAGCGTGATCGAACAGCGCCTGCGCGCCGCGGCCATGGGCGATTTCGTCATGGCGCTTTATAATCCTGCGTCGAAAGCGCGGCCCGATCTCATCCATGACTGCTTCGCTTTATTGCGCGAGCTCAAGGCTGCGGAGACGATCGTCGGCTTCGCCCGCGCCGTGGGCCGGCCAGATGAAAAGCTCACGCTCACGACGCTCGCAGCGGCCGATCCGGCGCTTGCCGATATGAGCACTCTTGTGCTCGTCGGGTCCCATGCGACGCGCAGCTTCGAGGCGCGCGGGCGACGCTGGATCTATACGCCGCGCGGTTCGGGAACGCGTTGATGTGCGGCATCATGGATAAAGGCGAGCAAAGCTTCGAGATCATGGAAAGTCGGCACATCGGCACGCGCGGGCGGACGCATCAGGATGACGGATATGCCGAGCTTCCGCGCCGCTTCGATTTTCGCATAGGTCGCATCGCCACCGCTGTTCTTGGTGACGAGAATTTCGATTCCTTCCGTCTCCATCAGCCGCATTTCATCGTCCAAGGAGAACGGTCCGCGCGCCAGCAACAGATGGTAATTCGGCAGCTTTGGCAGCGGTTCCGGCTTATCGATGCTGCGGATCAGATAATGATGGATAGGCGCCGCCTCGAAAGCAGGAAGCTGCAAGCGTCCAACGGTCAGAAACACGCGGCGCGGCGCAGCACCAAGCGCGTGGGCCGCCGCATCGGCATCGACCACTTCGCTCCAGCGATCGCCTTCGCTCGGCTGCCACGGCGGCCGCGTAAAGAGCACGAGCGGCACATGTGTCTGCCGGCACGCAATCTCCGCATGAGCGGACATTTGCTCGGCAAAAGGATGCGTCGCGTCGATCACGAGATCGATCGACTGTGCGCGAAGATAGGAGATCAATCCCCCAATGCCGCCAAAGCCGCCGATGCGGAATGGAATAGCGGGCAATGTGGGATTCTTGGTTCGGCCGGCGAGCGAGAGAATGGGCGCGATGGTGCGATCTCCCGCAAGGCGTTCAGCCAGCAGCCGCGCCTCGGTTGTCCCGCCCAGAATCAGAACATGCAGCTCTCCCAGCATTTTTCCAATCTCATGAAATATGCGCCATGATGCCATCCATGACGCAAGTCCCGCGCTGGCTCACGCTCATCGGCATTGGCGAGGACGGGCGCGACGAGCTTTCTCCTGCCGCAGAGCGGCTTATCGCGCAAGCCGAGTTCATCATCGGCGGCGCCCGCCATCTCGCTCTGCTCGGGAAGACGCAAGCCGAGACCATGGCATGGCCCTCGCCTTTCGAAACCGGGATCAAAGAAATCTTGTCGCGTCGCGGGACGAAGGTCTGCGTGCTCGCCTCGGGCGATCCTTTTCTCTATGGCGTGGGCTCCAGTCTCGCCGCCCGTGTGCCGCTAGATGAGATGATTTGTCTGCCGGCAGTTTCGTCGCTCAGTCTCGCCGCGGCAAGGCTCGGCTGGACGCTGCAGGCCTGCGAGATCGTTTCACTGCATGGAAGACCGTTCGAAAGGATCATTCCGCATTTGCGGCCAAAAGCGAAGCTGCTCGTCATTTCCTGGGATGAGAAGACGCCGGAAAAACTCGCGCAGCTCTTGGTGGAACGCAGGCACGGCGGCTCGCGCATGATCGTTCTCGAAGCTTTGGGCGGTCCGCGCGAAAAAATTTCCGAAATGCGCGCCGAAGATTTTGTAGCGCACCGCATTGATCCGCTTAATCTGGTCGCCATCGAGATTGAAGCGGACCCTGAGGCCGCTTGCATTCCGCTGACGCCGGGCCTGCCCGATGAATGGTTCGAGCATGATGGCCAGATCACCAAGCGCGACATCCGCGCGCTGACCTTGGCGGCGCTCGCGCCCTGGCCCGGCGCCTGTCTTTGGGACATTGG
>DAIESR010000151.1 GCA_027346205.1 Beijerinckiaceae bacterium | reverse complement strand
AGGACGGCGGCCGTCTGGCCGCAGAGAGCGAGCCATCTGAGCCGGATGAGCGTATCGACGCGCAGCCGCCGAGACTTTCTTCCGAGGTCGAGTTCCATGGGATCGGCCATTGAGATCATTTCGAGATCCTCTTGCGATCATCATCGATCGCCGATGTCAGATGTCAGATGTCATGCCGCGGGTCTGCGCCGCCGGCCGGCATATCTCTTGTACCAGTCTTGTCCCCTTACGAGGGGCAATGCTACTCCCTCGCTGGAGCAGCGCCTGAGAGCATGTCACCAATGGATGAGTCCGGCAATTTTTGCCTGACATGTTCGAGTGCCGACGGAGCAGATCGAGCAAAAGGGTGCCGCCCCATGGATGATGCAGCGCCGGCGATCGAAGTCGCGCATTTGACCAAGTTTTTCAAGGGCGCCCCCGCGGTCGACGATGTAAGCTTTACGATCGCTCGCTGCTCGATCACCGGGCTTCTCGGCGGCAATGGCGCCGGCAAGACGACGACGATCGGCATGATCATGGGCCTCATTTTGCCGACTTCCGGCGGCGTCCGCGTGCTCGGCACAGATATGCGCCGCGACCGATATCGCGTGCTGGGGCGAATGAATTTCGAAAGCCCCTATGTGGACATGCCGCATCGGCTCACCGTCCGCCAGAATTTGCGCGTCTTCGGCCGGCTTTATGCCGTCGTCAATGTAGAGGCGCGGATCGGCTGTCTTGCCAAGGCGCTCGCACTCGATGATCTGCTCGACCGGCCCGCGGGCCAGCTCTCCGCCGGGCAGAAGACGCGCGTCGCGCTCGCTAAGGCGCTGCTGAACGAGCCGGAGGTTCTTCTGCTCGACGAGCCGACCGCCTCGCTCGATCCCGACACGGCGGATTGGGTGCGGACACATCTCGAAACCTATCGGGAAGAAAAACAGGCGACCATTCTCCTCGCCTCCCACAATATGGGCGAAGTAGAGCGCCTTTGCGATCGGGTGATTATGCTGAAGCAGGGACGCATCGTCGGGGATGGCAGTCCGGCCGATCTCCTTGAACGTTTCGGCCGCAACAATCTCGAAGAGGTCTTTCTCGATCTCGCCCGCGGACGGCGGCACGCAGCCAACGCATTCGATTGACGAAATAGGACCTCATCAATGCAAGCTGTTGCCGCCTTCTCGTCTTTTCTTTCCAGCTTTTCTTTCGGTCGCGTCGCCGCCATGGTGATGCGCTATCTTTATTTGCTGCGTTCGTCCTGGCCGCGCATCTTCGATCTCGTCTATTGGCCACTCGTTCAGATGCTGACCTGGGGCTTTCTGCAAACCTATCTTTCGATGGCTGCCGTCGCCGGCTCCTTGGGCAGCCGGCTGGGGCTCGCCGCGGGTACGCTGATCGGTGCCATGCTGCTGTGGGACATATTGTTTCGCGGCCAGCTCGGCTTTTCCGTCTCGTTTCTCGAGGAGATGTGGTCGCGCAATATCGCCAATCTTTTGATGAGTCCTTTGCGGCCAAGCGAGTTCATCATGGCGCTAATGGCCATGAGCCTCGTCAGGCTCGCCATCGGCTTCGTTCCCGTCACTTTTCTGGCGATCCCGTTTTTTGGCTTCAACCTATGGAGATTGGGGCTGGCGCTCGGAGTCTTCTTCGCCAATCTCATTTTGACGAGCTGGTCGATCGGCCTGTTATGCTCCGGTCTTGTCCTGCGTTACGGACTTGCCGCCGAATCGCTCGTCTGGACGATCATGTTCCTGATACAGCCTCTCGCCTGCGTCTTCTATCCGCTCGCCATTCTACCGCGCCCGCTGCAGCTCGTCGCGTCGCTGCTGCCGCCGACCTATGTCTTCGAAGGCTTGCGCGCCCTGCTCATGGTGCATGAATTGCGGCTCGATCTGATGGGCGCGGCCTTTGCGCTCAACCTCGTTTTCTTCAGCGCGGCGGTCGCCGGATTTCTTTTCTTGCTGCGCAGCGCACGGCTGGCCGGAACCCTCCTGCAGACCGGCGAATGATTTGGACGCGGCGATTCAGCCTCCCCGAGTCAAACCTTCCCACCGTTGGGGTAACCCTGAAAAGGGTAGAAAGATCTACTTAACTTCGCCATCAACCGACGACTAAAATAGGCCATTCCCGAGTTCAAGCATATGTAGCAGTCTTATTGATGAGGACAGCGGCTTGATGAAAACAGGTTCCGCCAGCTCGGCTTCGCCTTCCGGCGCTTTTTCACGGCGCATTGCGGCGCGATGCGCTGCAAGCCTCCGCTTTGTCTGGCACTTGGACCGCGTGCGTATCTTGAAAGCGGCACTCGTCGCGCTGGCCTTGACGATCTCCTTTGCCGCTCCGGCGGAGGCGCAGGGCTTCAATCCCTTCAGCTGGTTTCAACAAACATTTCCGAGATATCGTACGCCCTGGCCACCGCGAACCTATGATAACCGACCACAGCGCCCCTATGACCTTCCATCGCGCCCTCGCCGCACAAACGCGAAGCCGAAGGTCGTGCAAAAAGCGCCGCAGAAGCCGGCGGTACCGCCCAGCTTTTTCGTTGCAGTTCTTGGCGATTCGCTCGGCCTGGTTCTCTCCCAAGGTCTGACGGAGACTTTGGCCGACCGGCCGGAGGTCGCCGTTCTGCGCAAGACGCATCAGAGCTCCGGCCTCGTCCGCGACGATTTCTACGATTGGACAAAAGCGGTCCGCGACCTGCTGGCGAGCGGCCAAAAGATCAATGTCGCCGTCATGTTGATCGGCAGCAATGATCATCAGCCGATACGCCAGGACGGCACGACCTACGACCCCGGCTCGCCGAAATGGAACGAGATCTATGCCAGCCGCATCGAGACCATTGCCGGCATGTTCCGGGCTGCCAAAATCCCCCTCCTTTGGGTCGGCCTACCGATCATGCGAAGCGATCGCTTCTCCGCGGAAATGGCCTCGCTGAACGACCTCTACCGCGATCACGCCGCCCAGGCGGGCGCGACCTTCATCGATATTTGGGACGCCTTCAGCGATGACAATGGCCGCTACAGTCCTTATGGGCCAAATGTGACCGGCCAAGTGGTGCGGCTGCGGACAGGCAATGGCATTAATTTCACCAAAGCCGGAGCGCGCAAGCTCGCGCAATTCGTCGAAACCGACGTGGTCGCCGTCCTCGATGCGACCAAGCCGAAGGATGACGCCGCTCTGGCGAAAATCGAGACGACGAACCCCGCCGGCATAAGCGCGCCGAATGCAGCAGTCTCCCCGCCGGTGAAACCGCCCATCGGCCCTGTTCTACCCCTGACCGGGCCAGTTCTCGCGCCCGGCGGCGAGCTCGCAACCCTCGCTGGTGCCACAAAGCAGAAAATCGACGCGGACAAGCTCATCAATGAGACTTTCGTCACCGGCCATGCCCTAAAGCCGAAACCCGGTCGTGCCGATGACTTTTCCTGGCCGCCGCGATAGAGATCAGGCTCGCGGGTGGGAACCCGCCGCGGGACAAATAGACTCGGTTTCGAATAGATAGAGTAAATCTTGTTGCGGCGCCGACGCATCAACGCCATTCCTGCGCCGATCGCCGCCGACAAGCATTTCTCCCGCATTGGAAAGAGACTTCCTAACGATATGATAAACAAAACGATTCCAGCCTCTTTCAAGAAGCGGTCAGGGGTTCGTCCGGCACGTGCCCGATTGCCCGCGAAGCTGGAAATGCTTTAATCTTTGACCGAATATTTCGATGCGCCGATGCCGCCATCCCTTGGCATCGCCTGTCCGGGAACGACAGTCCATGGCTGACAGAATGAGCGAGGAAGAGCGCGCAGCCCTATCCGCGGAGCTCGAGCATTTGCGCGAAGAACACCGCGATCTCGACTCGGCCATCGAGGCCCTGATCCAGGTCGGTGCCACCGATCAATTGCAGATCCAACGCCTGAAGAAACGCAAACTGATCCTGCGCGACAAGATTGCCCAGATCGAGGATCAGTTGACACCCGATATCATCGCCTGAACCGCCGGGCAGGCTTCGCGCAAGCACCCCCATGTTAGGACCGCGAGACGACGGCCTCGCTGAGCCGCGAGGCCGAGGCGGCGTCAGGCCGAGCGTATTTGCTCGACCCAAATTATTATCATTCTAATAGTCGCAGCGTTTTCAGACGGCGAGTCGGCTCCCACTTCGCTTGAAAACGCTCGCTGGGGCTTGCCCATGACGCGTAATTCCATGACGCGGACCTCCACGACGCGGACCTCCATGACGCGGACTGCGGGTTCGACAGTAGAAAACATGCCTGCCACAAATATACCTGTCGCAAGTGAATTTACCGCCCCCGAATTATTGCGTGGCGCGCTCGAATTTCATGCCGCCGGGCATTTCGACATGGCAGGCGATTTTTATTTGAAGGTGATCGCAACGGACCCGAATAACGCTGTCGCCTGGCACCATCTCGGCCTCATCGCGCATATCCGCGGCGATCACGTGGCGGCGGCCGAGCATGTCGGCAAGGCAATCGCGTTCAAGCCGGACTATGTCCAAGCCTTCTCCAATCTGGCCGCGATTCAGCGCGCCATGCGCGATTTCGAGGCGGCCGCCGTCAGCGCCAAACAGGCGATCGCGCTCGATCCAAATTTTGCTCCCGCTCACTCCAATCTCGGCAATGTATGCGAGGATCAGGGCGATTTCGAAGCCGCGCTCGCAGCCTATCGCGAGGCTTGCCGCTGCGATCCGCATTTCATCGAAGCCCATGCCAATGCAGCCGATCTCCTGCGCAAGCTCAAGCGTCACGAAGAAGGCCTCGTGATCTGCGACGCCATTGTCGGCAAGCGACCAGATGCCGCCAAACCCTATTTCTGCGCCGGAAATCTCTTGCGTGAACTCTTGCGCCCCGCGGAAGCGATCGAAGCCTTCCGGCAAGCGATCGCGCTGCAGCCGCGCTTTGCTGAGGCTTATTGCAATCTCGGTAATCTTCTGCTGTGGCAAGGCGCTTTCGATGAGGCGATCGCCGTTTATGAGGAAGCGATCGCGATCAATCCGACGATCGCGCAGACCTATTGCAATCTCGGCGCGGCCTATGAGCTTTCGCAACGCTTCAGCGAAGCATTGGAAGCCTATGCGAAGGCAGTGGCACTCGCCCCCGACCTCGTCGGCGTTACCGTCCAGCTTTACCATCAGCGGCGCGTCGCTTGCGATTGGGATGGGATCGAAGGTGATGAAGCACGCCTCATCGCGAGCGTCCGCGATTGCAAGGAGCCGCTGCCGCCCTTTGCCTTTCTCAGCATGGACACTTCGCCAGCGGTGCAATTGCAGGTCGCAAGGCTCTGTGCGAGCGGCATGCGTGCAAAACCCTGCTTCGACCATAAACAGCCCAAGACACCCGACAAAACCAGGCTGAAGATCGGTTATCTCTCCGGCGATTTTCATCGTCATGCCACGGCTCATCTGATGGCCGAGCTGATCGAGCGCCACGACCGTGCGCGATTCGAAATTATCGCCTATTCGCACGGGACGAGCGATTGCAGCGAAATGCGCTATCGGCTCGGCAAGGCTTTCGATCAATTCGTCGATCTGCGCGATCTCGACGACCGTCAAGCGGCGCAACGCATTTATACCGACGGCATAGATATATTGGTCGAACTCAAAGGCTATACGCAACAGGCGCGCAGCGAGATCGCAGCGCACCGACCAGCGCCGATTCAAGCGAATTTCCTCGGCTATCCGGGCTCGATGGGTGTCGATTTCATCGATTATGTAATCGCCGATCCGATTACGCTACCGATGGAACAGCAACCCTTTTACGATGAAAAAATCGTCCACTTGCCGGATTGCTATCAGCCGAACGATACACAACGGCGCGTCGCCGATCTGACACCCACGCGGGCGGATTGCGGCCTGCCGGAAGATGGTTTCGTCTTCTGCTGCTTCAACAACAGCTATAAGCTCACGCCGCGCTTCTTCACGATCTGGATGCGGCTCCTCGCGGCCGTGTCAGGCAGTGTCCTTTGGCTCTTCGATGCCAATCCCCAGGCCAAAGCCAATCTCGAGAAAGAAGCGATGAAGCGCGGCGTCGATCCCGCCCGCCTCGTCTTTGCGCCACGACTCGGCCCCACCGATCATCTTGCACGGCAAAGGCTCGCCGACCTGTTTGTCGATTGCCTGCCCTATAATGCGCATACGACAACAAGCGATGCGCTCTGGGTCGGCCTGCCCGTACTCACCCTGCTCGGCGAGACTTTTGCCGGACGCGTGGCGGCAAGCTTGCTCCATGCGATCGGCCTGCCCGAACTCGTCACCCATTCGGCGGAAGCCTATGAGGCGCTTGCCCTACGGCTTGCGACCGAGCCGCGACTTCTTTTCGATCTTCGCCAGAAACTCCATGCGAATCGGTTGACCGCGCCTCTCTTCGACACGCCGCGCTATGCACGCCATCTCGAAGCCGCTTTCTCACGCATGTGGGAAATCTGGGCAAAGGGCGAGGCGCCGCAGGGTTTTGCAGTCACCCCGCTGCCGATCGGCGAAACGCGCAAACATGCTGCCGTACCGGCCCACGCGCATGCTGCAACCGCCGAAACAGCAACAATCGCGCGAGAGCCCTATGCCGCCTGTCCACTCTGCGGTGGCAAGGATCATACGCAAATCCTCGCCGTCGATGCGACGCATCACATGCTCCATCCTGCGCGGCTCGCAGCACAAATCAATTGGCGGTCCTGCCGGGCCTGCGGCCATATCTTCACGCAAGGCCATTTCACATCAGACAATTTCCCAGCGTCGCGGGGACGTTTCGGTACCGAGCTGGAAAGCGGCCGCCGCAGCGCGGCGCCGATCGTCGCGCGGATCGCGCGCCATGTCCCGCAAGGTGTCTGGCTCGATGCGGAATTCGGCAGCGGAGCGCGACTCTTGACGGCCGCGGAATGGGGCTATGAGGCTGTCGGCCTCGATTCGAGCGAAGAAAATGTCACGGGTCTTCGCCGGCTCGGCATCGAAGCCCATTGCGGCCATCTGACGGATCTCGACGGCAAAAGCCGCTTCAGCGTCATCAGCCTCGCGGATGGCTTGCCGCGCTTCGCGTTTCCCAAGGAGGCACTTACGGCGGCACACAGGCTCTTACGTGCCGGCGGCGCGCTATTCCTTTCCATGCCCAATCGCGATGCGATGCTCTTCAACCTGCTGCAAGCCGATGCGGGCAATTCGCATTGGAGCGAGATCACCCATTAACATCTGTTCGGTCGCAACCAGCTGTACCGCCTGTTGCGCGACCATGGCTTCGAGCCTGCCGAATATTACATCAGCGCGGCGCATCGAGTTGGGATGGAGGTGATCGCGCGAAAGCTTGGCTGAGCATGACCCAGAAGCCGCTGACGCAGCAGAGGATCATGATTGCGCCAGGTAGCGCGGCAGTTCGCGTTCGAACTCAGGGAAATAGCGCGCGATCACGTCGACGTCGAAGCACTGCAGGATGGATTCCTTCGGCTCGCGATCGAGGAGAAATCGAAAGGCGGCCTCGATACAATCTTCAGGCGCATGCCGCTTTCCCGTCAGCCGCTCCCAGCTCTGCGACGCCATGGTAACCTCGTAGCGGCTCTCGCCTCGTCCGTCCCGAACGACGACTTCGAATGTCAGCGGAATGTCACCGCCTGCCAGGCGCCGAACCTCGATCATGCCTGCCTCGCGGCGGCGCCACATGTCCGCGCGGTCCATGATTGTCTTTCTCTGAAAGTCTATTGCCTTTTCCGAACTGGCTCTAGAGCGGCGAACATTCAAATGGAATCGGCGCTGCCGCTCATATCTTTTGTTTTCGCATCAGACCCGCAGCCGGTTCCCGCAGGTGGGAACCGGCTGCGGGTCTGATGCTCTAAGCCGCCCCTTCCAAAGCTTCGCAGCGGCGCAGAAAGGCTGGAATTCGATCCGCCGGCATGGCGGCGCTGATGAGATTGCCCTGGATTTCCTCGCAGCCGGCGCTCAAGATTAGCTGATGCTGTTCATAGGTCTCTACGCCTTCGGCAATGGTTTCCATCCCCAGGCCTTTTGCCAATCCGACTATTGCCCGCACGATTTCCGCCGATTTTGTCGTGTCGCCGCTCACGAAGGAACGATCGATCTTGATCACGTCGAACGGAAAGTTCTTGAGTTGATGGAGCGACGAATATCCGGTTCCGAAATCATCGGCGGAAATCCTGATGCCGAGATCGCGAAGCGCCGTCAGCTTGCGCATGACGATTTCATCTCTGAGAAACAGGCGCGATTCCGTCACTTCGAGCTCAAGCCTGTGTCCTGGCAAGCCGCAGCGCGTCAGAGTCTCCTTGATCCTCGTCACGAAATCGGGCTGCCCGAATTGCAAAGGCGAGACATTGACCGCGACGCGCAAGTGCGAAGGCCATTTCGATGCAATTTTGCAGGCTTTTTCCAGAACCCAGAGCCCGATCGCGACGATTGCACCATTTTGTTCGGCGATGGGAATGAACTCCGAAGGAGCGACCAGACCTAGAATCGGATCGGTCCAACGCAGAAGCGCTTCGAACCCATGGACCCTACGTGAACGGCAATCGACGATCGGCTGAAAATGGACACATATCTCGTTGCGGCCGATCGCGCCAAGCAACCGCTGCTCGATCTGATACGACCGATGCCGATGCGTGAGCTGCATGCTGGCAAACACACGGACCAACCCCTTGCCGTCCTGTTTCGCTTCATAAAGCGCCAAGTCGGATTGTCTCAAAAGATCTGCGAGATCAGGTCTGCCGCGGCTGAACGCAAGCCCGATGCTCACGCCGATTTGCACACGCCTTCCACTGATCCGGTAAGGCTCGCTGATCGTATTGATGATGCGCGTGCCAAGATGGACCGCGGTAGCCTCGTCTTCGATGCCGAGCTGCACGACGACGAACTCGTCGCCGCCGAGGCGGGCAATGATGTCCTCGGGCGGCACGATCTGCGACAGACGGCTCGCGACCGCCTGCAAGAGATGATCGCCGCAGCGATGACCGAAATTGTCGTTTACCTGCTTGAATCGATCGAGATCGAGATAATGCAAGGCGAGCATGTTTGCGAATCCGCGCGTGCGGCGCAGGCCGGCGATGCGCTGCTCCAAAAACAGGCGATTCGGCAGACCCGTGAGAAAGTCATGTGTCGCCAGGCGATGGATTTCGGTCTCCGCGTGGAGGCGATCCGTAATGTCGCAATGCACTGAAACGCAGCCGCCATTCTCCATTTTCCGGTGCGAGACGGCAATCGTGCGGCTGTCCGTCAGGGTCAGATTGACCGACGCTTCCCTGGACTTGTGTAACGCCAATTGACCTTCGCGCCGCTGGCGGATCCGATCATCTTCGCTTATGAGGCCGCTATGAACGAGAAGCCCGAGCAGATCATCCCAAGTCACGCCGATGACTTGTTCGGGGTCGGTGATGCGGTAAATCTCGCGAAATTTGCTGTTGCACACGAGCAAGCCGCCGGCGACGTCGAACATCGCCAAGCCATGCGTCATATTGATGAGCGCTGCGTCGAAAAGCGCATTCTGCTGTGACAGAGCGGCCTGATTTTTCTCGAGCTTAGCGCATTGCTCCGCAAGCTCGATTCCCATCCTCTTCTGCTTGGTCATGTCTCGAATGACTGCCATGACGAGCGGTTCCGGACCATTAGGAACAGGCGTCAGCATAATGTCGATGGGCAACTCGCGCCCGGCCTTGTCTCTGCAGACGAAATTTCGGCCGCCATTCATCGCGCGCGTCTTAGGCTCGCGCTGATAATCGGCGCGATGCGCGCCGTGCCGATCGCGGAGATCGACGGGTAGGAGAATTTCAACAGGCTTGGAGAGAATTTCCTCCGGCTCGTAGCCAAACATCGCGGTGAAATGGCGATTGACTTGCCGGATGGACCCGGAAGCATCACAAATGACGATCGCATCCGGCATAAGGTCGAGGATGGCCCCGTCGATCACACTATCATAGCGCAAAAGCGAACATTGATCGTCACGCGCCATAGCCACTTGTCGATTCAAAATGGTCGATAGGAATTCAGTTTATTGGTAATCCTTGGAAGTTAATTGAAAATGAACCGTCATGACGTGCATCAATAACTAAAATTACGCGCTCCTGCTGAATTCACTTGCCGGGCATCTAAATAAACCTGCTCACCTCCAGCTTCTGGTTCCCGGCGACCAGCGAACAAGAAATTTACTGCAAGGTGATGGTTGATCATGAAAAAGCTTGGGGATCTGCGATCTACCCACAATCTTACTATGAAGCTTTGGTTTTAGGCGCTTTATACATGATAAACTTGGTATTTGATGAATGCTTGTCCTCGACTGTCGGATCGACAATCGGTTACGCCACGCACAGAAATCGCCATGCTTGGCATCCCGCTAGGCCAAGCAGGACACGCCCGGCCCGATCGATAAGGCTGAACCCGCACCGAGCCTGTGAAACGGCGACCCGATACGGCGCTGAGCGGGCAGGCAGCTGTCGAAGAGGTGTTCGCCTCGCCGCTTTGGCTTGCGCGGCCCTGTCCCTTCGTTTATGCCGCTGGCTTCGCTGCCTCCTGCCTGTTCATAATCGGGACAGCGAGGCCGTTTCGCAAGTCGTCAGACGTGACTTGAACCTTCGCCAGAGACAAGCGCCGTGCCCGCGAAAGACAAGCCCGTCGCCATCATCATGGGCAGCCAGTCCGATTGGAAGACGATGCGCCATGCCGCCGAGACGCTGAAGGCGCTCGGAATCGGCTATGAGGCGGCGATCGTTTCCGCGCATCGGACGCCGGACCGGCTCGTCAAATTCGCCAAAGGCGCCAAGGACGCGGGCTTCAAGGTGATCATTGCCGGCGCCGGCGGCGCCGCCCATTTGCCCGGCATGACGGCGGCGATGACCCGCCTGCCGGTCTTCGGCGTGCCGATCGAGACGAAAACTTTGTTCGGCCAGGATTCGCTACTCTCCATTGTGCAAATGCCGGCAGGCGTGCCGGTCGGCACTCTGGCGATCGGCGAGGCGGGCGCCGTCAATGCCGCGCTGCTCACGGCCGCCGTGCTGGGTCTCAGCGATGCCGCCTTGGCGAAGAGGCTGGAGGATTGGCGCGCCGCGCAGACACAAGCAGTGGCCGAAACGCCCTCGAAAGACGGGTGAGCCATGCCCCCCGCTCAAACGCGTCGGCTGGAGCCGGGTGATACGATCGGCATTTTGGGTGGTGGCCAACTCGGCCGCATGCTGGCGTTGGCGGCCGCGCGGCTCGGACTCAAGGCGCATGTCTTTGCCCCGGAGCAGGATAGTCCGGCCTTCGATGTCGCAGCATGTCACACGATCGCCAGCTTCGACGACGAAGAGGCGCTCGCGCATTTCGCCGACCAGGTCGATGTCATCACTTATGAGTTCGAGAATGTGCCTGCGCGCACCGCTGCCGTGCTGGCCGAGCATGGTCCGGTGCGGCCCGGCCCCGCTGCCCTCGCGGCCTGCCAGGATCGGCTCGTCGAAAAAGAGTTTTTGGCATCGCTCGGGAGCAAAACCGCGCCCTTTGCTCCGGTCGCCGATGCCGGCGCCCTTGCGCGCGCCATCGCCCAGATCGGCCGGCCGGCGATCCTGAAGACGCGGCGCTTCGGCTATGATGGCAAGGGCCAGCTCCTGATTCGCGAAGGCTCGGATCTCGCCGTGGGCTTCCGCGGCATCGGCGGCGCGCCTTCGATCCTCGAAGGCGTCGTGGGTTTTTCGAAGGAAATCTCGGTGGTCGCCGCGCGCGCCATGGACGGAAGCTTCGCAGCCTATGACGTCTGCGAGAATGTCCACATCAATCACATCTTGAGCACGAGCTACGCACCGGCAGCCATCACGCCGGATTGCGCCGCCGAGGCGATCGCCTGCGCGCGCAGAATCGCCGATGCGCTCGACTATGTCGGCGTCATCGGCGTCG
>DAIESR010000085.1 GCA_027346205.1 Beijerinckiaceae bacterium | reverse complement strand
TTTGGACAAGAGCCTGCACCCGGTTTGCCGGATCAAGATCAAAAACGACTCCTATCCGAGCGGCCATACCATTTCCGGCTATCTCATGGCGCTGGTGCTTGCTTCCATTCTGCCGGAACGCCGCGATGCGATCTTCGCCCGTGCCGATGATTATGCGCATAGCCGCCTCGTCTGCGGGTCGCATTTCCCGAGCGATATAGAGGCCGGCAAAAGGCTCGCCTATGCGCTCTTCGCCGTGATGGCAACCAATCCGCAATTCAAGGCCGAGCGCGCGGCTGCCGCAGCGGAAATGCGCAAGGTTTTGGCGCTGTCTGCGCAGGGCGAATGACGCAGAACATGCCGCCCATGCGTGAAGCTGACAGCGCTGGCGCGAGCTTCTCCGATCCGCGCCTCATTGCGAGCCTGCGGTTCGTCATCGGTTTGAATCTCGCCTATTTCATTATCGAGCTTCTGGTCGCTCTGGCGATCGGCTCTGTCTCGCTCATTGCCGACAGCGTCGACTTTCTTGAAGACACCGCGGTGAGCGGCCTGATCCTCGCGGGCCTGCGTTTTGGTGCCATTTGGCGGGCGCGGCTCGGCATGGGGCTCTCGGCGCTGCTGCTTCTCCCGGCTTCCGCCGGCATACTCATGCTGTTCCATAAGATCGCCGTGCCTCTTCCGCCGGCGGCCGTGCCTTTGACCCTGACCGGGCTCGGCGCCTTGCTCGTCAATGGAACCTGTGCATTGATCCTGGCGCGGGTGCGCAGTCACGCTGGCAGCCTGACCCGGGCTGCCTTTCTTTCCGCCCGCAATGACGTCTTCGCCAATGTCGCGATTATCGCGGCAGGGGCCGTCACCGCCCTCTGGCCCAGTGTCTGGCCGGATGTTGTCGTGGGCCTGGGGATCGCTCTCCTCAATGCCGATGCCGCCCGCGAGATATTTGCTGCGGCGCACCAGGAACATAGGGACGCACAGGGTCGTTGAACGCCCTTCCTTTATTTCGCGGCGCGGCGGGCTTATAGAGCGGCGAAGCAATTTCCAATCAGACATGCCGATCGGGGAAGGAATGGCTGGACATAGTCAGTTCAAGAACATCATGCACAAGAAGGGCAAGCAGGATGCGATTCGCTCCAAGCTCTTCTCCAAGCTTGCGCGTGAAATCACGGTGGCTGCCAAGCTCGGCCTGCCCGATATCGCCATGAATGCGCGCCTGCGCGCGGCCGTGCTCGCGGCGCGCGCGGAAAACATGCCGAAGGACAATATCGAACGGGCCATCAAAAAGGCCTCGGGCGCCGATTCGGAAAATTATGACGAGGTGCGTTACGAGGGTTATGCGCCTGGCGGCGTCGCCGTGATCGTCGAGGCCTTGACCGACAATCGCAATCGGACGGCGGGCGAGGTGCGCTCCTATTTCACCAAGGCCGGCGGAACGCTTGCCGAAACCGGCGCGGTCTCCTTCATGTTCGACCATGTCGGTGTGATCGAATTCGAGGCTAAGGCCGCGTCCGAAGATCAGATGCTGGAGGCGGCGATCGAGGCTGGCGCTGACGATGTCGTCTTGAGCGAGGACGGCCATGAGATCACGACCAGTCTCTAAATGGTGCGCGACGTAGCCCAGGCGCTGGAGACGAAATTCGGCGAGCCTCGCAAGGTCAGCATCGTCTGGAAGCCGCAAAACACGATCGGCGTCGACGATGAGGCGGGCGAAAAGATCCTGCGTCTCATCAATTCGCTCGAAGACAATGATGATGTGCAGAATGTCTACGCCAATTTCGAAGTGTCCGACGCACTTCTGGCGAAACTGAGTGGCTAAGCATCAGACCCGCAGGTGGGAACCGGCTGCGGGAAAAGTCTGATGCGAAAACAAAAGACAAGAGCGGCGGCTCCGATTCCATTTGAATGTTCGCTGCTCTAAGCATGATCCCGAAAAGTTGCAGACTTTTCGGAGAAGATCATGCTCTAGCGCCGATGCAGCACCGCGCTTTGCGGCAGCCGGTCTTGCCAGCCATGCCTTTCGAGCTCTGGATCGAGATGCTCCTCCTCCGGCTGGCCGATGCAGAGATAGCTGACGAACTGCCATTCGGCCGGTACGTCGAGAATGGTCGCGATATCGGACGGATCGAGGATCGAGACCCAGCCGACGCCGAGACCGCGGGCACGGGCGGCGAGCGCGAGGTTTTGCACGGCGCCGACGACGGAATAAGCGAGCGTTTCCGGCATGGTCATCCGGCCGAGGCCACGGCCGGCGACAGGTGCCTTATCGCAAAAGACTGCTAGATGGACCGGCGCCTCGCAGAGCCCGGCCAATTTGAGCCGCGCATAGCGCTCTGCCTCTTCGCCATCAAAAGTCGCAAGCGCTGCTTCGTTGCAGCGATTGAAATTGCCGATGATCGCCTTGCGGCGTCCGGCATCTTCCACGCTGACGAAGCGCCAAGGTTGGCTATGCCCCACCGAGGGCGCTAGTGTCGCCAGTCGAACGAGTTCTTCGATGGTTTCCGCGTGCACAGGGTCGCGGCGAAAGCGGCGGACGTCGCGCCGCCAACGGAAGAGTTCCGTCAACAGAGCCGTGAAGGTTTCGTCGAAACAGGGGGGTACGGCGTCAGCAGCCACGGATGAGCGGGTCATGGCCGCGTTCCTGGCGAGCCGGGAAGGGGACGGTGGCCGGCTTTGAAGGACCAAAAATCTGTCATGCGGGCGACCGGGCCTCTTCAGCGGCGGTAGGATCGGCGCAGTCTATCGATCCTGGCAGCAATCGGCAAAGCCGCTGTCCCGGGTGCAAGAATTCTCCAGGCTAATTCGACCGTCGCGGGGCTGGTGCATTTTCTACGGCAAATTTATCATGTCAAAAATGTCTTTGGCGATTACTGTCACGTCCAATCCGCATGCAGTGAGGCGCGTTCTCTAGGTGTTTGATCTCATGTCTCATTGATGAGGGTATGCTCTAACTATTTGAAATAGAGCAGATCCCGCCTAAATGGATCGCGAGCGATTCGATATAGTCGGGATCGGCTCTAGACGTGGCAAAAGTCAGGTGTATGGGTCCGCTCCCGGCGCGATGGCCGGCTACGCTTCGATCGCGGCTTCGATGGCGCGGATCTGGCCGAGAAGGTCGACGGATATTTCCGACGTCACGTGAAGGCTCCGGTCCTCGTAGACATCGCGTTCCGGATGCACGGCCTGAAACGCCGCCAGATTCGAATCTCGCGCATGGATCAGATCGACGATCTGCAGCCGAAACATGCGGATGACCGACGTGACCCAGCCATTGAGATCGCGTGACGGATGTTCTGTCGTCATGGCGAAATGATCGAGCATGCAGATCACATCTTCCACCTCGCGCCAGACCTCGCCCGTCACCCAGCGATTGGTGGTGAAGAGGCGGAGGATCCCGCCATGCGCATCCGTGGAAATGCCGACAAGATGCGTGACGCGTGGCGCCAGATCGCTAGTCGGCCCAGCTCTGCAAGACGGATCGTCGTCTGGAGCATCGGCCTGCGGCGCGGCCGCAAACTCGTCCGGCGACATGAAAGTATGAAAGTGACCATGCTCATTGGCAATGCGCTCATGCGCGGCATGGGCATGGTAGAAATAGCGAGATTGCGTCTCACGATCGACAGCATCGCCCGGTGGAAAATGCGCCCATTCTTCAATGGCTGTCGCGCCGTCGAGAACCGCGGTGACCGGATTCTGCCCGCTTTGCGCAAGTGCCGTGAAACATTGCAGCGCTTCCGCCGCAGCTGCATACATGCCGAGCAATTCGCTTGATGGAAGCTGCCGCAAACGGCGGAGCAATGCGTCTTCGTCGAGACTCACCATCGCCAAGGTCGCGCGTCGCAAGCATCTTGTGGCGTCTTGATGCGTCGCGCTCGCTGCTTACGCAGCGAGCCGCTCTTTATGTCGCCTCGGCGTGTCATGCGCCGCTTTTGCTGCGGATCAAACCACGCCGCAAGGCGCGATCAATTTGTCCGATTTTTTGGGAGTGCTCGGCCCGCCAGAACTGCTGGGGACGGCACCACAGGGGCTCGCACCGCAAGGACCGCCCGCAGCGGCACCGCTGGTGGAAGCGGGTCCACAGGGACTAGCAGTGGGTTTCGCAGCGCCGCATGGCCCACAGGGGCTGGCCTGCGCCACTTGGATGGAAACATGAGTGGCGGCGACCGGCGTGGGTGCCGGCGCGGTCGCAACCAGCGCTGCGGCCAGAGTCGACAGGCTCCCGGCCAGAAGAGCAGATTTGATCCGTTGCGAATGCATAAGGCGCTTCCTCTTCAATCAGTGGGCCTGGCTGAATTTTTCGATTGGCATGGTCTCGAGTTTTTTTGCAGCCATGCCATTTGCACCCATACCACCCGTATCGCCGTTCACCTGCTCGGCGGTCAATGCGCCGCCGCTCTTGCGTTCGAGACGACCGCCAAGGACGAAGCCGGCCACCGCTGCCACGATCAAAATGGCGAGCACGGCCCAATCCGGAATGCCGAACAAGGTGGGGAGCGTCTGCGCCTTCGGGCCCGCCGCCGCGAAATAGAAGCCTTTGAGCGGATCGAACACGCCGCCGAACAGGCCAGTGCCCAGAACCATGCCGACCATGAAGAACAGAGCGTCGATGCGACCCGACGAAAAGCCCACCACCGAAGTGCCGGGACAATAGCCGCCCACCGCCATGCCCGCGCCGATGAGTGCGCCACCCGTGAGCGTAGCCCAGAAATAAGTCGTCGGAATATAGTAGCCATTGGGTCGCATCACGCCCAGCGCATTGGCGACATAGAGGCCGACGGCGGAGACGATGATCGCGGTGAACATCACCTTGAACACAGACCAGTCGGTGAAGCGGAATTCCGCGGTCAATTTGCACGGGCTTGCGAAGCCGGCGTTCTCGAGTACATAGCCGAAGAGCGCGCCGCTGAGCAGTCCGGAAGCGACGCCGCTGTCATAGATTGGAAGCATCATGCCCAAGTCCTCCGCATAAGCATGCTGACGAGCACACCCGCAACAAAAAATCCGATGAGAAACACAAAGGCTGCAGTGGCGAGCGGCGCGCCGCCCGAAAGACCAATGCCGCTCGTGCAACCGCGCGCCAATCGGGCACCGAAGCCCGACAGCATTCCGCCGGCGATTGCCAGAGCAACGCGACCTACGGGGCCAAATCCTCTGGCGCCATCGAACCGGATGCGAAACCTGCCGCTGGTCACCGCAGCGACGAACGCGCCGGCCAGAAGACCGATCACTTCCCAAGTGATCCAATCCGACAGCCGATTGACGCCACCTTTGAGATAGGGACCGAGATAAGAATTCGCCTCGGTTGCAGGACGCGCAATTTCGCCGCCGAACCAAGCCGTGAGGCGGGTGAAAAAGCCACTCGCGCCAAGACCGTGACCTGTGAGAAGGAAGGTCAGAAACAGCGCGAGGCCGAGGGCGATACCGGCCGTCAGTGGCGGCCAAAAGGGACGGATATTCGAATTCATGAGGCGTCCTGCGAATTGAGCACAAACCCTGCTATTTACATTCAAACACTTCTATATCACAATATACAAATGTTCGTGAACCACTGAAAATCGCGAACTGCGGGACAATCAAGATTGCGCACATCGATCGCGCGTATCGCCGAGATGAATTCGGCGAACGGCTGTCGCGTGCTAGCGAAAAACCTACCAGTTTTCCCGAAGGAGGATGAGATGTCGGCGAGACACAATGCTGTTTTAGTGCTCGGATGTATCAGCGCTTTATCATTATCGGCTCTGCCGAATGTCGCGGTCGCGGCAGAAACCGCAACAATCCTGCCCGGCCCATTGGTCACGGCGCAATGGCTGCACGATCATCAAAAGGACGTCACGGTGATCGATATCCGCGTGGCGACGAAAGCCAAGCCGGATGCGAAGAAGCCGAGTGAAACAAGCCACATCCCTGGCGCTCTTGCGGTGGATTTCGGCAAGATCCGCGAAGCGCGCGTCGTCGACGGCATGAAGCTCGTCGCCATGATGCCGACGAAGGAATTCTTCCAAAAGGCCATGGACGATGCCGGTCTCGACAAGGGCAAGACGATCGTGATCGCCCCTGTGGGCGAGAGCGTTGATTCTCTCGATATGGCCGCGCGACTCTTCTTCCAGTTGAAATATTTCGGTACCGACAATATCGCCATCCTGAACGGCGGCACCAACGCCTGGGCCGCCGCCGGATATCCGGTCAGCACCGACAGCCCCAGCGCCAAGAAAGGCGATTGGGTCGCCACCGCCGAACGCAAGGACATCCTGGCGACGACCGATGACGTCAAGGAGAGCCTGAAGAGCCACGCCACGCAATTGGTGGACGCCCGCCCGACGGCTCAGTTCTTCGGCATCGTGAAAAGCCCCGTGGTTCTGGCCGCCGGCCATGTGGAAGGTGCTCATTCCTTCCCCACCGAAGCCATCACCAAGACCGCGGGAAGCGCGCATGAGTTCATGGGCGCCAAAGAATATCAGGCAATCTTCAAGCAGCAGAATATCAAACCCGATCAAGCCACGATCACCTATTGCAACACCGGACATCTCGCCTCGGGTGCATGGTTCGTGACGCATGAAATTCTGAAGAACAAGAATGCCAAGCTCTACACTGGATCGATGAACGAGTGGACCCATCTCAAGAACCCGGTGGTCGGCGTGATGTGATCGGCCGACGCGCTTTGCCGCCAACCGGCTGATCGTGCATTCCAGAGAGTCATGATCGAAGGGCGGACAGTTTCGACTGTCCGCCTTTTTTGTTCGTCGGTGAGACTCTTGAGCACTGTCACGATTCTGGTGAATAGTCTCGATAGTCCGAGGATATTTCAGGCATCAGCAGCCGCTGTCGCGCTTCTCACACATGTCATGAACAGGCTTTAGACGCCACCTCGACTGATTTATCGCCGTCCGCACGGCGAGCTGTGCGCCACTATGCACATGCGCGAGGGATCGAGGAGGAGCTGAGGATGACATTCATGCACCCTGACCGCCGAAATGTGCTCCGATCCTTGGCGGCCGGCGGCGTCGCACTCACGGCATCGCGATTGCCAGCATGGGCCGCCGCGCCAGTCGCCTCGGACCTGAAAGGCTTTCGCGACAAGATCGATCACATCGTGGTGATCTATCAGGAGAACCGCAGTTTCGACCATTATTTCGGCGCCTATCGGCACCCGAGCGGCGCGCATGTCGAAAATCTGCTGGATGAAAACGGCAAGATCAGCGCCCGCTTCATGGGGCTGCAAAAGAATCCCGCAGGTGTTCCCTATTCAACGCTGCCGGTGCCGCTCGATATTCCCGGATTCCAGAAGGCGCTGCTGCCGAACCAGCCCTTCCACCTCGCGCCCTATATTCCGGCGAACCACAATGTTCCTTGGGACCCATCGCATCATTTTTACCGGATGTTCGAACAGATCAACAATGGCAAGATGGATCGGTTCGTTGCTCTCGCACTGACCAAGCACCACGCGCCTTTCACCAATGTGACGGAAGCCGACCGCATTCGCACCATGTTTTCGGAATCGAAGCCTTCTGGCGCCGTACTCGGCTTCTACACGTGCGAGGATATTCCGCATTATCATCGTTTGGCCGACGAATATGTTCTCTTCGACCATTTCTTTCAGGCGATCTCGGGCGGTTCGACAGCTAATGCGCTTTATCTCGTCGCGGGGCGCTCCGCCGTCTCGCAAAAGGCGCCGAAGAACAAGATGGGCGACATGGCGAAAGCGATCTTCGACATGCCTTATGACGACAAGGGCGTTCTCATCAATGATCTGCCGCCGCTGAACGG
>DAIESR010000060.1 GCA_027346205.1 Beijerinckiaceae bacterium | reverse complement strand
AGACGGCGCTCGGCACCGCCGAGCAGGCCCTCTCTGCCGAACAGAAACGAGCGCAGGACATCGCGCGGAAGGCGACCAGTCTGAAACAGCTCATTTCGCAAATGGAAAGCCAGATCGCCGGCGCGGCGCGGGCCGCCGAGGAGGCTCGCAAGGCCGATGAAGCACGCAAACTCGCCAAAGCGGAGACTGGCGTGCCGCCAAAAGCCAATCTTTCGCCCTTTAAAGATACGGCCCGCCTTGCTCCTGCCATAGCCTTCACCGATGCAAAGGGCCTGTTGTCTATGCCGGTGGCGGGCAACATCATCAAAGACTATGGCGCGCCGGACGGTTTCGGAGGGACCGAAAAAGGTCTCTTCATCGCCACTCGGCCGGGTGCGGTGGTCGCCCTGCCGAGCGATGGCTGGATCGCCTTTTCGGGCCCTTATCGCAGCTATGGACAACTCTTGATCGCAAACGTCGGCGGGGGCTATTATGTAGTTCTGGCCGGCATGGAGCGGATAAACGTAGAGGTTGGACAATTCGTCCTCGCAGGCGAACCCGTGGCCACAATGGGCAACGGATCGGCCAAGACGGCTTCGGCCATCGCAATCGGGGCGGCACAGCCTATCCTCTATGTCGAATTTCGTAAGGACGGGGCGGCGATCGATCCGAGCCCATGGTGGGCGAAATCGGACGTGCAGAAGGTTCGCGGATGATGCGCAAAATCTCACTGGTACTGGTCGGCGCCGCGCTCGGAGCTTCCACCATAATGGTCGGAACGCAGGCGCGGCTGTTCTCGAGCGGCTCCGCCCATGCGGCCGCATCCGACACCTATCGCAGCCTCAATCTTTTCGGCGATGTCTTCGAGAAAATCCGCTCCGACTATGTCGAAAAGCCGAATGATCAGAAGCTGGTCGAAGCGGCGATCAACGGTATGCTCAACTCGCTCGACCCACATTCCAGCTATATGGATGCAAAAAGCTTCAGCGACATGCAGGTCCAGACCCGCGGCGAATTCGGCGGGCTCGGGATCGAAGTCTCCCAGGACAATGGTCTGATCAAGGTCGTGACGCCGATCGACGACACGCCGGCCGCACGTGCCGGCATCCTCTCCGGCGATATCATCGCCGCGATTGATGGCGAAGCTGTTTCAGGAATGACCCTGAACCAGGCTGTCGACAAAATGCGCGGCGCTCCCGACACCACGGTGACGCTCAAGATCCTCCGTGGCCCGAAGAAAGAAGCCAAGGAGGTGAAAGTCACCCGTGCGGTCATCCAGATCAAATCGGTGCGCTCGCATGTCGAAGGCAAGGACATCGGTTATATCAGGATCACGCAGTTCAATGAGCAGACCGCCGACGGCGTCCGCAACGCGATCCAGAAATTCCAGTCTGAGATCCCCAACGACAAGTTCAAGGGCTATATTCTCGACCTCCGCAATAATCCGGGCGGCCTACTCGATCAGTCGATCGCCGTGGTCAATGACTTCGTCGATCATGGCGAGATCGTCTCGACACGCGGGCGTACAGCCGACGAGACCATGCGCTACAATGCGCGGCCGGGTGACCTTTCAAAGGGCAAGCCGATGGTGGTCTTGATCAACGGCGGCTCGGCATCGGCATCTGAAATCGTCGCCGGCGCTTTGCAGGATCACAAGCGCGCGATCATTCTCGGCACGCGATCCTTCGGCAAAGGCTCGGTGCAGACGATCATCCCGCTCGGCCGAAACAATGGCGCGCTCCGCCTCACGACAGCGCGCTATTACACGCCGTCGGGCCGCTCGATCCAGGCGAAGGGCATCACCCCCGACGTACAGGTTCTTGAGGATGTGCCGCCGGAGCTTAAGGGCAAGGATGACATCTTGGGTGAAGCCTCGCTCAAAGGTCACCTCAAGAATGGAGCCGATGAGAAGCACGGCTCGCAGGCCTATGTTCCGCCGGACCCGAAGAAGGACAAGCAGCTGATCGCGGCGGAAGATCTGCTGCGTGGCGTGACGCGGGCCCAGAACGGGACCGATAATAGCAGCTCCCCGACCGCAGCACCCAGCAGCAGCCCAAGCAGCCCGCCGGCCAGCAAACCCGACGAGCATAAGTCCCCGAATTGAGTTGCCGGGTCCGGATAAGCCGCATCTTGCAGCAACAGCGCATGCGTCTCCCTTGAGACAAGGGAGACGATAGAGCGGCAAACATTCAAATGGAATCGGTACTGCCGCTCTTACCTTTTGTTTTCGCATCAGATTTGTCCCGCAGCCGGTTTCCACCCGCGGGTCTGATGCTCTTGAGTTGAGCTCCCATACCGAGGCGGTGCTTCGCTACCCGGCATGGGAGCTTTTTTATGACCAAAGAGCCTTCGGCTATCGCTCCCGGGCTCCCGCATATCGGCCTCTGTTTCGACAGGGAGAGTCCGCATGAGGGTGCGGAACACGCGCTTCCGCGCTAACCGGATCTGCTCTACTGTTCCCGCCCAGTTACAAGCTGCGAGGTGATTCGTCGCTTTGCGAAGCCCATAGGCTGTCGGGGCACGCCGCCTCCGATATCATATGACCGGCGGTTCAGACCTCCTTGAGCCTCGTAACGAGAACGATGCCCCACCTCGAGAAGCAGGAATGCCGGCATGGC
>DAIESR010000057.1 GCA_027346205.1 Beijerinckiaceae bacterium | reverse complement strand
ATGCCGCAACCGATATTTTCTATGGCGACGAGGACTTTCTCGACGCGAACGGCCGGTTTTCGGCGCCGCAGTTGCGGCCTGATTGGAGCCCGGTTTTTTGCGCCGCGTCGTTCTATATGGGCGCGGCGGTTTTCTTCCGCGTCGGAATTGCCAGGCGGTTCACCGACGACAGCACGGCGCTTGACTATGCGGCGCCGGAAAAGCTGGCCAAGAGCGCTGTCCGTCAACAGCCTATGGTGACCCATATCCGTCGGGTGATGCGAACGCGCAGCGATGCATCGGCTCTGAACTATCCAGGCGGACAAGCACCAAATTCGCAGTGCTTGCACGCGGTCATCGATGCCGCTCTCGGCCCCTGTGCAACGATTATCATTCCGACCAAGGACGAGGTGAAGCTTCTTCAAGGCTGCATTGAAAGCCTGAGAGGGAAGACGGCGCTGCGGAACATCGAGATCATTGTCGTCGACAATGGCAGTGTCGAAGTCGAGGCGCTGCATTTTCTCGCTGAATTGGCGCATGATCAGCGCGTTCGCGTGATGACCTGTCCTGGCCCGTTCAATTTCGCAAAATTATGCAATGATGCGGCGGCGCAAGCGCGAGCCTCGACGCTCGTCTTTCTGAACAATGATACCGAGGTGATCGACCCGCATTGGCTCGAGCCGCTGCTCTATTGGGCGCAACAGAGCGAGATTGGCGCGGCGGGCGCGAAGCTTCTCTATCCAAGCGGGCATGTGCAACATGCGGGGGTCGTCCTCGGCATCGACGGGCGCGCGGGCCATTTCGAGCGCATGTCGGTAAGGAATGCGCCTGGATATTTCGGCCGGCTCTGCTTGCCGCATGAGGTTTCGGGGGTCACGGCGGCCTGCCTTGCCATAGACACGCGGAAATTCGCGGCTGCCGGTGGCTTCGATGAGGTGAATTTGCCGATCGAACTCAATGATATCGATCTCTGCTTGCGCCTCAAGGAACTCGGCTGGACGTCCGTTTGCGTCCCCGATTCCGTGCTTATCCATCATGAGTCGGCGTCGCGCGGGACCACTTTGCGCCCGGATGAGCTCTATCCGGAGGAGCATCGCTATTTTCGAGACCGATGGCTGCACCGCCTGCGCGACGATCCCTATTTCCATCCGGCCTTGTCATTGGACTCGCTCGGACCGGCTTTGGGATGATGTTTGCTCATTACGAGCCATGATTGGCAATTGACCAAGTGACGTGAACGAATGGGGACTTTGTCAAGTATGACGCTCGCTTATGACATCACCCGGCTGATCACGCGTGTCCTCAATGTCACGCCGAATGGCATCGACCGGGTCGATTACGCGCTGGCGGAGCATTTTCTCAATGGCTCCGAGACCGACCGTTTCGGCGTCATAGCGGCGGGCCTGTGGCCGCAACTCGTCGCGCAGGATGCCGCCCGAGCGGCCATCGAGGGCATCAGCGTCCATTGGGGCGAAGCCAAAGATCCGGAGGAAGATCCGGGCTTTCGCTCTGTCGTTGCGCATCTGACTGGAGATGCAGGCAAAGCGATCGGCGAGAAAGCGCCCGCGGCGCGGATCGTGGAAGGGCGATCCGGTCAGGTGAGCGGCGTTTTGCGCTGGATCGCCCGTTACGGCTTGCCGATTGGCCATGCGCCGCAAAAGCTTCTGCCGAAATCGGCCTGTTATCTCAACGTCAGCCAATTTCCACTTTGGATTCCGCGCTATTTCGAATGGCTGGAGCAGCGGCGCGATGTCAAGGCGGTGTTCTTCATCCATGATCTTCTGCCGCTCGAACTGCCTGAATATTTTCGGCCCGATGAATATGCACGGCATCACCGCAGGCTCGTCAATCTCGCGCGCTTTGGCACGGCGGCCCTGGTGACGAGCGAAGTGGTCAAATCCACGCTGTCGGAATGTTTGCAGGGGCTGGGGCGCGCCGATATGCCGATCTTTGTCGCGCCTATGCCCGCGGCGCCGT
>DAIESR010000047.1 GCA_027346205.1 Beijerinckiaceae bacterium | reverse complement strand
TGGTCGGAGCGGGGAGGGGCGGTGGCGCCGACAGGCTTATCGGGCGCGGCGGCGGCATTGGCGGGGTGGGTGCTGAGCCTGACCCTTCGTTCTTGCCGATAGCATCCAACGCCTGGGCGTCAACAATGGCGAAGGACGCGTTCAGCATCGCGGCGACAGCGAATGCCAAAGCTGCTCTCCGCGGCGTTATGCGGGTCACGCGGTAGCAGCAGATGCTATCGTCCAATGGTTTCGACCGCCGCTGCGTGTTCATTGCAAATGCTCTCCCTGCGCATCTGAGGACCGATCACCGCCGTGATCTTTGGTGGCTCCTTGGCAGAAGATTCCTCGCGGGTACCCAAAAACGAATTGCGATGTGAGCTTGCCGCCATCCAATGCGAAAATGCTGGTAAGCAGCGGCGCCCGATGGCTTGGGCGGCATCATGGATGGGCGCATTGCGAGTCGGCCGCCGGATGCTGTTCGATCGGACTGGCTATGACTGGCAGCCCTTTTTGTTCGGGCAATGGCGGAGACGGAGGGATTCGAACCCTCGATAGGGCTTTACAACCCTATAACGGTTTAGCAAACCGCCGCCTTCAGCCTCTCGGCCACGTCTCCATGCCCACCCATCGTGCTCTCTACCATAACGGGGCGCGATCACAGCGATATCTGGTGCGGGTGTGATATGCCCGAGGGCGGCGGCAATGGCAAGCGAAAGCCGGATGGCGCGGGTCGCGTTTTCCGCTCCTGCATGAGAGGCCCTTGATTTATCGCATGGACGTCGCGACCTCTACGCCTATCATTAATGTTGGTGCCAATGCGGCATATTGGTAGAAATCGGAGAATTCGAGAATCACCTAGAATAAGGCGCGATGGCCAAGGGCCGGTTCAACTCAGTTTCAGGAATTGTGACGTAGTATAGATGATCATTGCCATCTTGTTGCGCTTCTGCCACAGGATCGTAGGAAAGTAGAAGCAGGATGGATGAATCATTTTGTCGACAAACCTTCCTGTTTATCCTTACGAAAACCGATGGAATTCCTGCCACGCCAATTCAGATGTTACTTTAGCGAGGCGGATTAAGTGGCTGTCTATAATGCCTTTTAGCCCATTGAGTCGCGGCGTGAGCTTCCCCTTTTGAGAGTGGGGATCTATGGTTTTCGCTTTGGGATGTGCGGACAAGGAAAGGAAAGCCGATCCTATATGGGCTCATCGGCGGAGATGGATATGGTGCTCGTCAAGAGCTGTCTGCTCAAGAGGCTCATCCTCACGGGTATGGTGCTGGCGTCGGTTGTTGTTTGGGCCGGTGCCGGGCTTGCGCGGGCGGCTGAGCGCGATATGCCCAAGTTCCATGAGTCGTCTCCCTCGATCCGCCGTGAGGCCGGGCCGATCGGTTATGCCGGGATGTGCGACATCTATGGCAACGGTTTCTTCTATCTGCCTGGGACTGACAGCTGCCTGAAGGTCGGCGGTCTCGTCTATGGCGAGCTGCGCAGCTTTTCGCGCTCGGACAGCGTCAATGGCCAAACCTTCGAAGGCAATGGCACGCCCGTTGGCGGCGGCTATGTCCCCAATCGGGGACAATATGTGACCGCCGGTCAGCGCGATGCCGTGGGCTATAGGACGCTTGGGAGGCTCGAACTCGATGCTCGTAAGGCGACGTCCTATGGGCCTGTTCGCGCCTTCGTCCGGGCCGACACTCTGTTCGGTTCGAACGACAACGGGCTCATCGCGGGCGCGCCGAGCAGTACATACGACACGAACGTTCGCAGCGCCACGATCCTCGACAAGGCTTTTCTTCAATTCGCGGGCCTCACGGCCGGCTATGCGCAGTCGATGTTCGATTTCTATGCGGACGCCGACAATTGGGGCTATCTGCGCGGCTCGAACGCGACCGTGCCTTTGCTCGCTTACACGGCGACATTCGGCAAAGGATTTTCGACGACTCTTTCTTTCGAGGATCATTATTGGCGCCGCGCTGCGATCGGCAGCACCATCGCCAATTTCCAGGCCATGCCGACGCATGATGCCGTGCCGGATATCGTCGGCAATCTCCGTCTGGACCAGCCTTGGGGCGCCATCCAATTGTCGGGTGCCGCACATCAGATCCGCAGCAATCTCTTTGGGACGACACCGGCTGGAAATCTGGCCGGCCGGGCCAATTCCAACAGCGATTTTGGTTTCGCGGTCCAAGGCGGTCTCGAATTCAATACCGACATGATCGCGCCCGGCGACAAATTATGGTTGCAGGCTGCCTATGAAAAGGGTGCCTATAGCTATGTCGGGGGCGATAATCGCGCCTCGGCCTATGGTCCGGTGACCGGCTCGCGCTATTTCGGCTCCGGCATCTCGCCACAGGATTATAATTTCGGCTGGAATCCGCAGCTTCCCAGCGATTGCGTCTATACGGGCCTCACCGCAGCCACAGCGACCTGCGGCAAGTCATCGGGCTTCGCCTTTACTGGTGCCTTCAAGCATTACTGGACGCCGACTTTGAGTTCCGCCGTCTTTGGTTCCTATCTCTCGACCAATTACGATGCCAATGCGTTGAATGGTCTTGGCGGCGCCGTCGGCGTGGCCGACACAAAGGAGACGCGTATCGGGGGCAGCTTGGTGTGGACGCCGATCAAGGGGCTCGATATCGGCACTGAGTTCATGTATCTGCATCTCTCGCAATCGACGCCGGCCGGCATCGCGCCGAATTACGGAGCGACGAGTCTCAGCGCTGCCGGTGTGCCGACCTTCAAGAACAACAGCAATGAATATGAAGGTCGCATCCGCGTTCAGCGGGCTTTTTGATGGCGCGGCATTGGCCACCTTCCGCTGAACGGGTCGAAACTATGGGCTTTGAGGAGACCGGCTTTCGTTATCCTCAACCTTTTGGACGAAATCCGCGATCCTTGCGATCGATAGCTCATCATAAAGCAGTGGCGCATGGCCTTGGTCTGCGACGACATAGGTCTCGCAAGCCTTATGGCGTTGTGCCATTGCGGCGAAAGTCTCCGGCGATAGAATGTCGGAATTGGCGCCGCGAATGGCGAGCAGCGGGACATCCGCCAGAGCATTGAAGAGAGCCCAGGCGGGCGGCAGGGGTTCGTCGAGGTCGATTGCCTCGAAAGGCTTCACCAGCTGCTGGTCGAAGGTCAGTCCGAAGCTGCCGTCCGGTTTTTCAAAGCTTGCGCGCGCATAGGCTTCGAAATCAGCTTCCGAAAGCGCATCGAACTGTGCGCTCATCGTTCTCTTGAGGCAATCGATGCTGTCGGCGAGTGAGATCGGTGTTTGAAGGTGGCGCAGATAGTGGCGAATTCTAGCGAGGCCTTTAGCTTCGATGACAGGTCCGATGTCGTTAAGGACGGCGCCACGCAGAAGATTCGGCTGGCGCGCCGCGAGGGCCATGATATGGAGCCCGCCGCGCGAGGTGCCGACGAAGATCGCGGGGCCGATATCCAGTGCGGTCAACACGGCGATGAGGTCGGCGAGCTCGACCGGAAACGAATAGTTCTCAGGCTTGGCATCGTAGTCCGAGCCACCGCGCCCGCGCGAATCGATCGCGATCACGAGGCGCGGCCGCTCAGCGTCGATCGAAAGCGCCGTCGCGAGTTCATGAAAGTCGGCGCCGTTGCGGGTGAGGCCGGGCAGGCAGACGACGGGGAGGGCGGTGCCGCGCTCACCA
>DAIESR010000033.1 GCA_027346205.1 Beijerinckiaceae bacterium | reverse complement strand
GCGAAATCGACGAGCATGATGCCGTTCTTTTTCACGATGCCGATCAGGAGCACAATCCCGATAAAGGCGATGAGCGAGAGATCGGTATGCGTCAGCCGCAGAGCGAGCAGCGCGCCGAGCCCCGCCGAAGGCAGAGTCGAGATGATCGTCAGCGGATGGGCGAGACTCTCATAGAGCACGCCGAGAACGATATAGACCGCGAAGAGCGCTGCGATGATGAGAACGATCTGCGCCCGCGCGCTCGCCATGAAGGCCCGGGCATCGCCAGCGAAATCGAAATGCAGCGAACCGGGCAGATGCATCTCCTCTACAGCTTCGAGGATCGCCTGATTGGCTTTGGCCACCATGGTTCCGGCCGTGAGATCATAGCTGATCGTCACCGCCGGAAATTGCCCCTGGTGATTGGTGACCAGCGGCGCGAAGGATTTTTCGACATGGCTGATGGCCGATAGAGGCACCTGCGTTCCGCCTTTGCCCGGCACATGGATCGCCTCGATGTCGCTCGGGTCCTTCTGCCGCGCCGGATCGATTCCGAGCACGACGCGATATTGGTTGCGCGGCGTGTAGATGACGGAGATTTGGCGCTGCGAAAAGGCATTGTTGAGCGCCGAATCGATGCTCTGCATCGTGACGCCATAGCTCGCCGCCGCGAGCCGATCGACCACGACATTGGCCTGCAATCCATTGGCCTCACGATCCGTCGTCACATCGACGAGGCCGGGAATTTTCCGCAGCCTGTCGACGATTTGCGGGACATAATGCACAAGCTCGTCAATGTTGGAATCCCACAAGGAGAACTGATATTGCGCCTTGCTCTGGCGGGCGCCGAATCTTATGTCGGCGGCTGGAAACATGAAGGTGCTGATCCCCGCCACATGCGCCAGTTTTTGCCGCAGCCGGTCGATGACGCGGATGGTCGGCAGCTTGCGTTCGCCGGACGGCTTCAAATGGATGTAGAGGCGACCCTGATTGAGCGCGCTGCTGCCCGGCCTGCCGCCGCCGCCGACGATCGCGCCTATGGCCTCGACGGCGGGATCGGTCAGCACGATGTCGTTGACGCGGCGTTGCAGTTTTTCCATCTGTGCGAAGGATATGTCCGTGGCTCCTTCGGTCATGGCGATGATGAGGCCCGTATCATCCTGCGGAATGAGCCCTTTCGGTGATTTCACAAAAAGCGCCACGGTCGCGACAATGGTCAAGATCATGACCACCAAAGTGAGGCCGTGCCAGTTCAACACCACTTTGAGGCTTTTGCCATAAGCGTCCGTCAGCGCGGACAGCAGCCCCTCGACCAAACGATCGAAACGCGAAGGCGGCTTGCGCGCCGATCTACCGGTGAAATGCGCGCAGATCATCGGCGTGACCGAAAGCGAAACGACGGCGGATATGGCGATCGTCGCGGCAAGCGTCACCGAAAATTCGCGGAACAAACGTCCGATGACTCCGCCCATGAGCAGCAGCGGGATGAAGGCCGCGATCAGCGACACGGAGATCGAAACGACGGTGAAGCCGATCTGTCTCGCGCCAATGAGCGCCGCTCGCACGGGCGTGACGCCGGCCTTGATCTGTTTGTCGATATTCTCGATCATCACGATCGCATCGTCGACGACGAAGCCGACGGAGACCAGAAGCGCCATCAGGGAAATATTGTCGATCGAGAAATTCGCAACCCACATCATGGCGCAAGTGCCGAGAAGCGCGAGTGGGACCGTGATGCCGGCCGCGATGGTCGCCGTGACGCGGCGCAGAAAGACGAAGACGACGACCATGACGAGAATGATCGAGATCGCGAGCGTCTCTTGCATATGCTGTACGCTGGCGCGGATGGTCGTCGTGCGGTCGGAAAGAATCGAGACTTTGACGCCGGCCGGAATCCATCGCGTGAGTTCCGGCAGCAATGCATGAATGCGATCGACGGTGGCGAGCGCATTGG
>DAIESR010000573.1 GCA_027346205.1 Beijerinckiaceae bacterium | reverse complement strand
GGATTTCAAATGACCGCCGGCTACCCTGTGGCTGGAGATCGGATCGGAAATTGGGATGCGGCTGAGAAGCGATTTTTGGGTGGCGGCCTATCTCCGCCGCTGCGGCGTCGAAGGGGTCGCAGCTGTCTTGCGCCGGCGCGGCGCGGAGGAGGCTGGAGCCATTCTGGTGAAGATCGACCGACTCGATGGCACAGGTGCGCTTTATGGCCCGGCGCCGCAGAGCGAGGTCGATCATGATGCGCGCCTCTTCGCCCGGATGCACAATGTGGATTGGATCGATGCGGCAACGGCGGAAGCCCGCCTGCAGCGCGAGATCGGTTTTGATTCGGATCTATGGATCGTAGAGGTCGAAGACCGCCTCGGGCGGAACTTTCTCGATCTTGTGCCTTGAGGTTTCGGTACCGCGGTCACGGGACGCCGAGGCGTTACAGGAAAGGCACGGGGCTGCCGTCTCGCGATGCGATTTGCGCTTAACATCCATATTTTCGCGCAGAAACATAAGATTGTTGAGACGTCGTTAACCGATGCGCGCGAGGCTTGACCTTGATTGCTGCCGAGGCAGGGTTAGAGCGGGTTCAGGTTTGGTGGTCACACCAAACTGGTCCGAAACCGCTCTAATTCAAAGACGTAGAGCATGTCCCGGAAAAGTCTATCAACTTTTCCGGGACATGCTCTAGGCAAGCCATGACGAAAATCCGCCTTGACCACCACAGCCGTCCGAGAGACACCGCCTTTTCAGCGATCGGCAGTCCGCTTCATGCTTAGGGCCCGGTATTATGCATGGCGTAATGGTCGGAGTGAGAGGATTCGAACCTCCGACCCCCTCGTCCCGAACGAGGTGCGCTACCAGGCTGCGCTACACTCCGACAGGCGGTCTCGAAGATCGCCCCCTGACAGGTCGACGCCTTATAGCGGTGCCGGACCGCTCCGGCAAGCGTCTGCCGTGGCCGTAAGAGAATTTAAGGCGCAGGGACGCGCTCGTTCGTCCGCGCGGGCGAAGCCTCGATCTTCGCGACACCCGCCTTGACGGCAGCCTGAATCTTCTCGAAGGCGCGCACCTCGATCTGCCGGACACGTTCGCGAGAAATGTCGAATTCATCCGACAATTGCTCGAGCGTGATCGGATCATCCGACAAGCGCCGCGCCTCGAAGATACGCCGCTCGCGGTCGTTGAGGACGGTCAATGCCTGATTCAGAGCCCCAAGCCGATTGTCGGATTCTTCGCGATCGGCGAGAAGCTTCTCCTGGCTCGCGCTGTCGTCGACCAACCAGTCCTGCCATTCGCCTTCGCCCTCTTCCCGCAAGGGGGTGTTGAGCGAAGCATCGCCGGACATGCGGCGATTCATGTCGATCACATCCTGCTTGGCGACGCCGAGACGGGTTGCGATCGTCTCCACCTGATCGGGACGCAGATCGCCCTCGTCGAGCGCGGAGATCTGGCTCTTCGCCTTACGCAGGTTGAAGAACAGCTTCTTCTGGCTCGCGGTCGTGCCCATCTTCACGAGCGACCACGAACGCAAAATATATTCTTGAATCGAGGCTCGGATCCACCACATCGCATAAGTGGCCAAGCGAAAGCCGCGCTCGGGCTCGAAGCGCTTGACGGCCTGCATAAGGCCGACATTGCCCTCCGAGATCACCTCGCCGATCGGCAGCCCATAGCCGCGATAGCCCATGGCGATCTTGGCGACGAGCCGAAGATGCGAGGTCACGAGCTTATGCGCGGCTTCGGGATCCTCATGTTCGCGCCAGCGCTTGGCGAGCATATATTCTTCTTGCGGCTCCAGCATGGGAAACCGCCGAATTTCATTGAGATAGCGAGCAAGTCCATTGTCCCCCGAAAGGACAGGAAGCGCAGAAATTGCCATTTGAACCCTCCAAACGAACCCCCACGCCGGCAGGTCCGCACCGGCGGCCGCTTCTCTAAGCCGACCGCCTAACATTTCTATATAGGGAGCCCAGAGATGGGCTGAAAGAGGGCAGGGACAAGACCGAGCCCATAACAAATAAATCATATAGCTTGCCAGGGGCGATCAGCCCTGACCTGGATCAACGCTGCCGCATGCCCGATGAGAAGGCCCAATGAGAAGGCTTTCAGAGCCCCTCGGCCAGACAAATATGAAGCCGCTCCAGCTCCTCGGGCAATGCGCTTTCAAACAGCAAAGCCTCGCCCGTGAGCGGATGCGGGAAGCCCAAGGTAGCAGCGTGCAGGGCCTGACGGCCGAGCTGCTCGATCTCCGCCTGAGCCTTTGGTCCCAGCAAGGAGATCTTGGTCTTGAACCCTCTTCCATAAAGCGGGTCGCCGAGCAGAGGATGGCCGATATGCGCCAAATGGACGCGAATCTGATGCGTCCTGCCGGTTTCCAGC
>DAIESR010000565.1 GCA_027346205.1 Beijerinckiaceae bacterium | reverse complement strand
GCGGCGCGCGAGGGCTGGCCATGTACGCTAACCATCCGATCTCTGTCCGAGCGCCCTCCACTTCCCTATGGTCGAACTCATAGGCTTCCATCTTTCGGCGACGATTGCTTTCAATTGCCTTGAGGTTGGAAACTTATGGAGATTGCAGATGGCGCCCACAGTGGAGATCTCTATCAAGCGGACGGTCCGCAGACAGCAACTGCGCGAGATGGTCCCGCTTGCCGACAGCACCATCTACGAAATGGAACAGCGCGGGGAATTTCCGCGACGGTTCGCGCTGTCGCCGCGTTGCGTCGTCTGGGATCTGGCGGAGGTCGAAACCTGGCTGGCCGCTCGCCGCTCAACCCCTATCGCTCGCGCTCAATCTCCCGATGTTAGGCAGCGGCGGTCGCGCCCTGTTCGAGGGCCGGGTCTGGCTCAAACAACGGCATCGAAGGCGGGATGAGGACAGGGGCACGCTTTTTGCTGGCGCCCCAGGCATCGATGATATCCGACCACTCTTGCATCATATGGCGACGCTGCACCTCGTACTCCGCCTTGTTGTAGACTCCGCGTGACGAACGGCCGTCCTCGTGCGCAAGGCACTTCTCGATCCAGTCGCTGTTGAAACCCAGTTCATTGAGCAGCGTTGAGCCGGTCCTTCGCAGATCGTGAACCGTGAATGGCTCAAGGGGCAAACCTTCCTTCTTCGCCTGCTCGACGACCGCGTAGGTGACGCGATTGAAGGTTGCGCGCGACATGGGCGCATCCGCGTCGTAGCGCGACGGAAGGAGAAACTTCGAATTTCCGGCGCAAGTCTTCAGCGCGATCATGATGTCGAGAACCTGGCGCGACAGATAAACATTGTGCGCCTTTGAGCGCTTCATCCGCTCCTTCGGGATCGTCCAGACAGCGTTCTCGAAATCGACCTCGTCCCAGGTCGCGTCCTGCAGCTCGCTCTTGCGCACCATCGTCTGCAATAGAGACGCATGCCGAGCCTGATGGTCGGCAGCGTCGCCACCTTCTCGAGCAGCTTGAGCATAATCCGAATCTCGGTTGGCGAGAGCGACCGATCCTTCGGCACGAAGGTTGCGATCGAAGCCGGCCCCACATCGTCAGCGGGGTTGGCGACCTTCTCGCCGTGCAAGATCGCGAAGCCGTAGATCTGCTTGACGATATCGCGGACGTGGATCGCCGTCGCCGGCGCGCCGCGCTCCACGATAGCGCCGCAATGAGCCCGCAGATCATCGGGCATGATCTCGGTCAGCAGCCTGTGGCGCCACTTGGGCAGCAGCTCACGCTCGAAGATCGAACGGCGCATCGCCCGGGTGCTATCCGCCATCGACGCCGCGGTCAGCCATTTCTCGCCGAACTCGCCAAAGCTCTTCGCTTCCAGGAGCCGGCGCTTCTCCCGCTGCTTTTCAATCGCCGGTGATCGTCCCTCGCTGATCGCCCGCTTGGCGTCGATGCACAGCTCTCGCGCACGAGCGAGCGACAGCCCGGCCGGGCCGTATTTGCCGAACGTGACGGTCTCGCGCCGCCCATTCACCCGGTAATCCAGCCGAAAAGTGAGGGTCCCCGACGGCTTTACGAGCACATACATGCCGTCCCGGTCCGTCACCTTATAAATTCTCTCTTTTGGTTTCAGATGCTTAAGGGCTGCATCGGTCAACATTTTGGCCGCCTCCACGAAAAAAGACCGTCAGGCCGTTTTCGGGCGCCAATCAGACATAAATCCTTTTTATTTCAATTAGTTACAAAGAAAAAAAGACCGTCAGAGGCGCTCAGACCCTGACGGTATCGGACGAAATCCGTTTTTGCAATGGGGAAGCGCACCGTCAGGGAGACCGTCAGCGGCGATCTCTGCCGGCCGATAGTCCCCAAACGTCTTTGGATGATTTTATTTTGTTTATCAGTATATTATGGTGGTCTGTGGGACGCTGCTGGATAGCCCAGGATGGGCCAAAATCATTCCCACTCGATCGTCCCCGGCGGCTTGCTCGTCACATCATAGACGACACGATTGATCCCCTTCACTTCATTGATGATGCGTGTCGCGGCGCGGCCGAGAATGCCCATGTCGAAGGGAAAGAAATCCGCCG
>DAIESR010000560.1 GCA_027346205.1 Beijerinckiaceae bacterium | reverse complement strand
CCCATGGCACCGGTGACGGGTGTCGATTTCAAGCAGATGGATTTTCTCGATCCCGCGGCGCCGCAGCTCCTGCGCGACTGGCTTGGTGGGCCGGCCGATGTCGTCTTGTCGGACATGGCGGCCAATGCGACCGGGCACAAGAAGACGGATCAATTGCGCATTATCGGCCTCGTGGAACTCGCGGCCGGATTCGCCTGCGAGATCTTAGGCCCGGGCGGTACCTTTCTCGCCAAGGTTCTGCAAGGCGGCACGGAAACCCAATTGCTGGCGCGTCTCAAACGCGATTTCGCCCTTGTCCGTCACGTGAAGCCGCCAGCGAGCCGGTCGGGCTCCTCCGAGCTTTATGTGCTGGCGACGGGGTTTCGCGGGCGGCACAAAGCGCCGACGGACGCCGAGTCACTTATGCTTTAGCCGCTGGGCGGCGCTGGCCGACCAGCGAAACGCCGGCGTCGGATGGCAGACGCAGAAACGAGACGATCGAACTCGCCGAAATGACGGCGACGACGACGAAGGCCCAGCGGAAATCCGTGGCCGTCAGCTCGGCCGCGCCCCGCGCGCTCTGGGCCATCTCGATGACAAAGGCACCGACCGCAATTCCAAGGCTCAAGGACAATTGCTGCGCGACTGCCGTGAAACTGGTCGCGCGGCTCATCTCAGCCGAATCGATCTCGGCATAGGCGATCGCATTGAGGCTCGTGAACTCGAGCGAGCGAACGAACCCGCCGACGAGCAGCAATCCCATCATGATGATGACCGGCGTCGCCGGCGTGAAGAAGCCATAGCTTGCGAAAAATCCTGCGCTCAGCAGCGCGTCGAAGATGAGGATGCGGCGGAAGCCGAAGAAACGCAGGAGAGGTGTCGCCGTTGCCTTCATGAGCATGGCGCCGGCCGAGGAAATGAAGGTGACGGAGCCGGATTGAAAGGCATCCATTCCGAAGCCGATCTGCAGCATCAGCGGCAGCAGCAAAGGCAGGGCGCCGACGCCGATGCGGAATAAAGAACCGCCGAGAATGCTGGCACGAAAAGTCGGTATGGCGAGCAGCCGAAGATCGAGTATCGGAAAGGCCACCTTGCGCGCATGCAGCACATAGGTGCCCAATAAGAGTGCGCTGGCGCCGATGAGGCCGAGGACAACGGCCGTGCCGACGAGCCCCCGGCCGATGACGGTGACACCGAAGACCAGCGCCGCAAGGCCGGAACCCAGCAGCACGAAGCCTTTGACGTCGAGCGGCCAGGCTTCCTCGGCCCGAATATTCTTAATGAACAGGCTCACCAATAGGATGCCGAGTGCGCCGATCGGCACATTGATGAAGAAGATCCAGCGCCAGTGCAGATAGGTGGTGACGAAGCCGCCGATCGGTGGACCCACCATCGGGCCGAGCAGAGCTGGGATCATGATATAGGCGAGCGCCGGCACCATTTCCGAGCGGTCGACGGAGCGCAGCAGCACGAGCCGGCCGACCGGCACCATCATGGCGCCGCCTAATCCTTGCACCATGCGCGCGCCGATGAATTCGAGCAAAGTGCTCGACACGCCGCACAGGATCGAGCCGAAGGTGAAGACCAGGATCGCAAGGCGGAAGATCGTTCGCGCGCCGAAGCGATCGGCGGCCCAGCCGCTGGCCGGAATGAAGATGGCAAGCGACAGAAGATAGGACGTGAGCGCCAGTTTCAGCGTGATCGGATCTTGATGGAGATCCGCCGCGATCGCCGGCAGAGAGGTCGAAATGACCGTCCCGTCGAGTGTCTCCATGAAGATGGCGCAAGCGACGATCAGCGCTGTAAGACCATAACGCGGCAAGGCCGATTCCGTCCCTTCCTCTGCAGCTTTTCGGGCGAAGTGGAATCGCCGAAGGCGCCCAATCTCAAGAGTCACGAACCCGTTTCGACCCGGCTCATCCGCCGTCCGAGACCGCGTTGTTCCAGCCGTTTCGGAGAACCGGGCTTGCTCTAACACGGGCCGAGGCCTGCGTCGCCAATTCCGCGCGGAATATGGCTTTGCCTGGGCGAGGCGAGGTCAGCCGCTGGAAAATGTTCAGGAACTCGACTATCTGAGGCAGAAGGAAAGGGCAATTGGCGCAGTGCTGCCGCAAAGCTCTGCCGGTTGGCGCGGGCGCATCATCCAAAGCGCTTGCCTCACTCCTTTGCGCTGTGTCTCAGGCATGCTAGAGCACGATGACTTTGGGTTGAATCAATCCAAAGTCATAAACGTGATCGATTCCAAAAATGTGGAGCGGGATGCGGGCGGAAAGCCGGTTCCCACTTTTTCCTCATCCCGCTCAAAATTAATGAGGTGGAGCATGTTCTGAGCGGAAAAGTCTATCTACTTTTCCGGAATATGCTCTAGGAGCCGCTGCCAACTTTGGTACGGAGCGGGGCGTTTTTCGAGTCGCTGCGTAGACCTTTTCTGTGGCGCCGGTGGGCCGGCGCCGCCAATGACGGAGTTGGCCATGGCCGAAATCATCCGACCGGCATTCAGGGGAGCCCTCACTTTCGATGATGTGCTGCTTCTGCCCGGCCATTCCGAGGTCATGCCCAGCGCCGTCGATCTGAAGACGAGGCTCACTTCCCATATCACCCTCAATCTGCCGATCCTTTCGGCGGCGATGGACACGGTGACTGAAGCGCGCCTCGCCATCGCCATGGCCCAGGCGGGGGGTATAGGCGTCATCCATCGCAATCTCGGCCCGGACGAACAGGCCGAGGAGGTGCGCAAAGTGAAGCGCTATGAAAGCGGCATGGTCGTCAATCCCATCACGATTTTCCCCGACGAAATGCTTGCCGATGCGCTGGCGCTGATGCGCCAGCATGGAATTTCTGGCATTCCCGTCGTCGAGAGAGGCTTGAACGGCAAGCCCGGCCAGCTTTGCGGTATTCTGACCAATCGCGATGTGCGCTTTGCCGACAATCCGCTGCAGCCGGTCTCCGAATTGATGACCAAGAAAGTCGTGACCGTGCGCGACGGCGTGAGCCAGGACGAGGCGCGCCGCCTGCTGCATCAACATCGGCTCGAAAAGCTCGTGGTCGTCGACGGAGACGACCGCTGCGTTGGCCTCGTGACCGTCAAGGATATGGAGAAGGCAACGCAGCATCCTTACGCCAGCAAGGACGCGGAAGGTCGGCTACGCGTCGCCGCCGCTTCTACAGTCGGCGACAAGGGCTATGAGCGGGCGCTCGCCTTGATCGATGCCGGAGTCGACGCCATTGTCGTCGATACGGCGCATGGCCATTCGCAATCCGTGCTCGATCAGGTGACGCGGATCAAGCGAGCTTCCAACAAGGTGGCGCTGATCGCCGGCAATGTCGCGACGGCTGATGGCACGCGGGCTTTGATCGACGCCGGCGCCGATGCGGTGAAGGTCGGCATCGGCCCGGGCTCTATCTGCACGACGCGGATCGTCGCAGGCGTCGGCGTGCCGCAACTCACCGCCATCATGGATTCCGTCGAGGTTGCGCGCGCGGCTGGCATTCCGGTCATCGCCGATGGCGGTATCAAATTTTCCGGCGATGTCGCCAAGGCGATCGCGGCCGGCGCCGACTGCGTTATGGTCGGCTCGCTCCTCGCCGGCACCGACGAGAGCCCCGGCGATGTCTATTTGTTGCAGGGCCGCTCCTTCAAATCCTATCGGGGCATGGGCTCGGTCGGCGCCATGGCGCGAGGTTCGGCCGATCGCTATTTCCAGCAAGACATCAAGGATGCGTTGAAGCTGGTGCCCGAGGGCGTCGAAGGCCAGGTGCC
>DAIESR010000552.1 GCA_027346205.1 Beijerinckiaceae bacterium | reverse complement strand
GAAGTCATAGGCGAAGAACGGGCTTTTCTTGGGCTTGTAGACGGACATGGACGCGCCTCGAACTGCTTGCGCATGCGCTTGAAGGCCTCGATATCGGCCGGATCGAACCCATAACGCTGGCGTTTCGTGCCGCGGCCGACCGGGATTCTCGGCAGCGTGCCGTCTTTGACATGCTCGCGCAAGGTGCGCGGCGAGATCAGCAAGAGGCTCGCGGCTTCAGCAAGGGATAGGAGGCGCTCGGTCATGGGGTGGCCTCGCAGGTCGGCCGGTTGGCGATACGAAAGAGCGACTGCATGCAGCGCATCGGAATAGTACGTTGGACGCCATCGGGCCATGCGAGCGGAGAGGGTGAGATAGTCATAGCAGCATTCCCTTTTGCTCTTCTTCGACCGCTTGCCTGCGATAATCTGCAGCGATCGCTTCCATAATCGCGATCTGCCGATCGGCCTTCTGGCGAGTGAGCTTGCCGTTTTCGACCAGACGCGCGTAAACGCGCTCGCGTTGCTGCACTTCGCGCTCGGCTTCGCGGAGCTTGTCGCGGCCGGTGATGTTCGTCATTGCAGCCTCGTTTTGGCGATGACGTTCTCGACATATTCACGCATGATCCTGGCGGCTTCCTCGCGGCCGAACATCGCAATCAAAAAGCACTGGACAGCAAGGAGCATTGAGCAGCAGACGGTTATTGCGCGGTCGCTTCCGCGTTTTGTGTCGGCACGATGAATGATCGCGGAAAAACGATCAAAATCGGCCAGCGTTGACTCGAAGCAGATAGACGACATCTCAGTGCACTCCATGCAGGAGCCAATTGTGTTCGCGTTGGATGCGGGCTTCGCTCAGCCTTTCCCGCCATTCGCACTCGGCCACGAGTCGAGGAGCGTGAGCGCGTAGCAGCCCGAGATGCTCATGGTAATTTGCGCTTCTGGCGACCGCGCACGCGCCAGCATCGATCTCCCCGTCAGCGCAGCTAAAGCGCCATATCTCGCCATCGTGAGCCGCGACATAGAGCGGGCAATTGACGATGTTTGTGTGAGGACAGCGCTGGCGGCTCATCTCATAGGTTCCACTTATCTAGCGTCGTAAATTCAGCGGCCATCCCCGCAGCGCGCCATTGCGCCTGCTCCGAAGTCCTCTTGAGCCAGGGCGCTTGTCGTCACTCATGGATTCATGTTTCTCTTGTCTAGCCCGCAGGCTACGAGCGCGCGGAAGAGCAAGTCATAGACACCGCGCCGTGTACGATGATGGCCGGTAGCGAACGCTGTGATCAGCTCGTCGTCTTCGCCTGCGATGACCGAATTCAACATGTTGTCATCGCATCCGACCTTACCTTTCTTCCAGGCTTGGCGCAGTGCGCCCGCGAATGGCGGGGTCTTTTTGAGCACAACGGCATAATCAGCGAAGCCGTCGAGGCCGGTGCGGATATTGGCGATTTCCATGATGCCGATCGTACATGATCGCAATTCGTCGCCGCCGGGGAGAAGATCGAAGGTGATGCGGATCATGTGTTTACCTCCGGAAAAGCATTGTGCTCCTTGCCATCGGGAAACCAATGGCGTGGGCGGCTCTCCATTACGAGCGCGCCATTCTCAGGTTGATTGACAGAGGACCAATCTCCCCATTGTTTCCATAGGAACGGCACGTCCGCCGCAGCGCATTGATCACGCAGAGACCATGCCCAATCAGGATGCGTGGGACGCGCTTGCGGGCCGCTTTCGCCGCCGGCGACGACCCAATCGAGGCGCCCTTTAATGTGATATCGTGCTAGTTCGTCATCCATTGGATCGGTGGCGGCCTCGTCACTAAACCATCCCCCACGATCACTACGCAACGCATCAAGCCACCACTGGCCGCCGCCATCATTTGGCTGGCGCAAGAACGTCAAATCAATTGGCCCAAGCAGCGGCTCGGCGCTGATCCATCGCAGCGCGGCCGGCGTATCAATCAGGATAGGAATGCGCTCGTCGGCGGCTTTCTGATTTTCGACGGTGACACCGAGCCAGACGTTCGGTGGTGGCCATGAGACGCATACTTTTGCGGCGAGCCCGCGCCTGGCGCCGAGGCCAACAGAGATTAATGCCGCCGGTAGATACGTCCCCCAGTCGCCGCCCCGCGTGATGATATAGTCCCTCATCCGTTCCGGCCGTTTCGTCAGCGCTTGAAAAATGTGCTGCGGGCAAAGCGCCGTGACCGCATAGATGCGGTCGATCATCCAATCCGGCACCCATTCTCCGAAGAGATCGGTCATAGAGCAGACGAAAATCTTCTTCGGCCTACGCCAATGAAGCGGCTGCAAAAGCGTCTTTTCGTCGAGATAAATCTCAACATCATCACGCGACGGGCGCGCATAGGGCAGGCCGGTGCCGCGCATGGCGTTCATCGCGTCGGCGTAGCAGTTGCGGCAGGCCTCCGAGACGCGCTCGCAATGCCAGCCGAACGGCAGTATGCCTTCCTGCTTGCCGCTCCTGTTTCGCGCCCGGATCGGGTTCCACGTCTCAGTGCACCAAATGATGCCGCCGTTGCGTTGGTCAGCCATTTTATGCCTCATCCTTCATCATGGTATGCGGCATTGAAAAAGCCGAGTTGTCCTTTACACGGCCGGAACAGAAGAGGGTGCGCATTGCGAAGCACGAGGCCATAAGGACCAGTAAACCACGGCGATGTGGAGTCGGTGACGACATCGACAATCTCAGCTTCGCCAACGATGCCGCCGGTCACAAATTCTTGTTGCACATCAAAGGCAACCCATTTGTGAGTGACGGGATGAACACCAGCAAGCACATAAGCTAACGCTTCGTCGTCGATCTGCTTGCCGGCATGAATGAGTACGCGGCCTCGAAACTTGAGGCCTAGGCTTCTCGGCTTCCAGTCGCGGTTCTCGACATCCTTGAAACCATTGACGATGAGCGAGGCCCAAGGCTGCTTGATGTTGAGCGCTTTCATCGCACCACCATTGCGTTGATCAGCCATCGGAGCTGCCCTCGTTTTCGTCGCTATCGGTCTCAGGGCGATCGATGATGATGACTGCAAGTGCCTTAATATTCGCGCCGAGTGGTACGGAAATGACTGACTCTTCTTCGTCCGCGTGGAAGTGTTCGAGCGTATAGGCTGCGGCTATGAGGCGGTCGTCCGGGATCAATGAAATAGCCCTCACTCCATTTTCTAGATCCGCGGACCTGTTCTTATTTTTAACGATGCGCTTCGCTTCGAGCATCTCCGCAAGAGAGAGATCTTTTAGAGATCCAACGGTCTCTGTGATCCCTATGTTGAAGAAGCAGCGATCGTTAATCGCCGCGCAAATGGCCTTGGCGCGATTGAGCGCCATTTCGTGCGTTGCGGGCTCTTCTGCGTTATGTGCGGTGAGTTGGTCAGCCATCGGCGCGAGCCTTCAATGTGCGCTCAGCAGCCAGCGCTTCTATCGCGGCAGCCCAACGTTCACGTTCTTCGGCTATTTCAAGGCGTCGCGAGAAATATTCTGGCGTGGCGCCGAACGGCGCCCCGCGACGACCATCCGTCCAGGATCGGTTGAAGTCCGCCTCATCACGAAGATAGGCCGCGGCCTCTAGGGCCATGACTATCGAATTGGCAACGCTGAAATCGATAGGCTCAGTCATACTCGCCTCTCAAAATGGAATGTCATCGTCGATGATATCGGATGTGCGCGCCGGCTTAGTGTCCATGCCGAGGCGCGGATCGTCGAGATCGGCCGAGTTTTGCGGTGTCGTGCTCCTGGTCGTGGTCTTGCCATAGCTGTCGGGATCGGGGGCTTGCCGCTCGGTACGATCGAGCAGGACGAGCTCGCCGGAAAAGCGCTCGAGCACAACCTCCGTCACCTTGCGTGGATTGCCGTCGCGATCTTTATATTCGCGCGGGCGCATCTTGCCCTCGACATAGAGCCGCGAGCCCTTCTTCAAATATTGCTCGGCGATCTTCGCCAGGCCTTCATTGAAGATGACGACATTATGCCATTCGGTGCGGTCCTTGCGCTCGCCGATAGCTTTGTCGCGCCAGCTCTCCGACGTCGCTATCGAGAAGGAGACGACCGGATCGCCATTCGCGGTGCGGCGTGTTTCCGGATCGCGGCCGAGATGGCCGATGAGGATGACTTTATTGACGCTGCTCACTGCTGCTCCTCCAACCAGCGCAGGCGCGGAAGCGATATCAAGACCTCCCGTTGACGCATGGGCTCATGGACGGTGATCATGCGGCTGATGCGCTCGATCGGTGAAACGTGGCATAGCGCGCGCAAATTGAGAGGCACGCGCTTGTTGCTTCGGGCTTCGATATCCATAGTCACGCGCTCGCCCTTTCATCGTCAGGCACAGTCTCCTCGCGCAAGGCGAGGCCGAGATAGTGGACGCCGTTCTTAAATCTCTTCTTCTCGAAGCCGGCAGCCGCGAGCATTTGACTGAAGATGATGGGCGCGCTTGGCTCGGTCATCGCCTGCATGCAAAGATCGACATAGGCCTCATAGAGGAGAGAGGCCTTGGCGCGGGCGCCATCCACGCGCGCGCAATGTTGCGCGAGAAACTGATCAAAGAGCGGACACGCTGCGTTTATGTCGGCAAGCTCGTCGTCATCGACGGGAGACTCGTCGCTTTCCAAATCTGGCTCGCTTTCCAAATCTGGCTCGCTGTCCCCACCCGGCTCGCTGGGCTCGCCACCCTCCCCATGAATGGGGAGGGTGGCCCAGCTCGCCAGCGGTTCCGGCAACCATTGCCTATCGTGAGCAAGCCGCGCGGCCCGCGCCGCGCAAACATCCTTCTTGAGCTTTTCGGCCTCGGCCGCGGCGACAGGTCCATCGCAGGCCTCGATCGCTTCCAGCATAGCGCGCTTGGCGCAGGCGGCGAAATAAGCGTCATAGTCGAGGGCAGCGGAGAAGGCCGCTTTAAGGCCGGCACCGCGCGCGGCGAGCGAAGCGACGAAGGGCGTGAGATCGGAAAGCTTGTCGGCAAAGCGCGGCGAAAAATTCAGGGCAATGATCTCGGCGAATGTGGCGGAGAGATCGCAGAGTGGCACGTCCGCGCAGATGTTCAGCGATTGCTGAAGGCCAAGGCCGTGCAGGCTCGCGAGAAAAGGCGATTGGCCGTCGCCGCTCAGACTACGATTACCGAGGCGCAGAGGCTCATTGCCCGGTGAATATTTATTGGGCGCGACGAGATCGGCGACGGCGATCATGATGGCGAGATCGAGGCGCGCGCGGATGCATGCGGGGATGGCCTTGCCGATCGCCTCGTCAAGGATTTCGCGCAGTGCGCGTGAAGGCGTCGCCTCAAGAGAGGCGGCGGGGGAGCTGCCCGCCGCCTCTCGCCTCTCCGCGCCGGATTTCGGAAGCGGCGCGGAAGATCCATTCCTGCTGATGGTGACCTTTTGCATAAAGCCGCGAGTCGCGACCAATTGCCCGTCATCGTCCAGGTCGACGCCAATGCCGAGCGCGGCGCGCTCGGCTTGGCCTATGGCACGAAGAATTGCGACGCGATCGATCTCCACGATCTCGCATTCGTCAGCGCGATCCAAGCGTGCCTGCTCCTCCGGCAGCACTTCGATCCACTCCGCCTTCGGATGCAGCGGCTCGCCATCCATCTCTTCCGCGACGATCACGAAGCCCCAGCCTTCCTCGGCGGCGATGCGCTCTCCTTCCGCTTCGAGCTTCTCGCGCGCGAGACGCTTGGCGAGGCTGCCGTCGCGCCAGGAGACGCTCTCTTCAAAAAGGTCCTCCTCGATCCTGCCGCCAGCAGCGCGATAGGCTTCTTCGCCGAGAAATAAGGCATCCGGCGAATTGGCTTCGAGCGCATCATTGCGCAGGCGGCGGCGGATCTCATAGGGCGAGACAAACATGCCATGCTTTTGCAGTGTCTTCCAAAGCGCGCGCTGCGCCTCTTCGTTCTCGGCCGTGGCGAAAGCCTTGGCTTTGTCCGCGTCAATCTCCCCGGCCCGCCAGGCGGCGCGGATCTCGGGCGCCAATCTGCCGAGCGCGAGACGTTGCTTCACATGCCGCGCGCCCATGCCGAAGTCGCGGGCAATCGTCTCCTCGGAAAAGCCATCGGCCGCGAGCGCGGCGAAAGCCTCGTATTCCTCGACGGGATGCAGTTGGCGGCGATGGACATTCGGCTCCAGCGCGAGCTCGCGCTTCTCTGCTGAGGTGCCGGTCACGATATCGACATCGACGAGATGATGCGTGTCGATCACACCTTCTTGAAGAAGCAGGCGGAAGGCAGCAAAGCGCCGGCCGCCGTCGAGCAGCCAGAGAGCGCCCATATCTTCCTCAGCGAGCAGCGGCTGCAATTGACGGCGACGCAGCGAAGCGCAGAGACCATCGAGATCATTGGGCTCTTCGCCGAGTTCTCGCTCATGTTCTCGCTTATGTTCTCGACCCTGGCGCGGGTTGAGTGACGAGATGCCATGAATGCGATGGAGCGGCACGCTCTCGCGTCGAAGATTGCTCATGAGGGATTATCCGTTGTGAAGGGGAAGGTAGAAGCGCGCGCGGCGCGGCCATAGCAGAGCGTTCAAGCCTCATCTTCCTCGTTATGGACACGCGGCGGTGCTGAGCAGGCGAGGCGGAGAAAGAAGACGACGATCACCATACCGGCGATAAAGACGCAGATGCCGATGAGGCTCTGGATCAATGTATCGGTGACAGAAATGCAGCCCGATGCGTTTTGCATAAAAAGTCCTCGTTCAAACAGATGCGCGTCGTTCGAGCACGGGCGCCAGGAGGGCCAGCAGCTTATCGTCGCTCTTGTCGCAAAAATGCATGTCCAAAATCGCGAAGGCTTTCTCGAGCAAGAGCATGGAGGCGCTGAGCGCCGCCGTCTGTTTGTCTTCGGCCGTGCGCAGAAAGACGTCGCAGCCGGCATCAAGAATGCGCTGCAAGCTCGCCGCGTGAACCGCGCGGATCTCTCGATCATCGCTCATGCGGGCCTCCGTGGCCGCAGCATGATGCGGTGGCGGGCATAGGCATCGAGCGCTTGTGCGAAAGGCAGGGCGACGCCGGCGGCGTGATAGGCGGCGAACCGCTCGCTCATATTCGGCGCGATGAACGGCGCTTTTTCCAAAGCGCGGACCATGCGCGAAAGCAGCAGCTCATTGGTGAGCGGATCTGAGCCAAGCTGATCGGAAATGTGGGGGTCCATTTTTATTTTCCCTACCACCTATCGGCTACATGAGAGGGGATGATGCTGATTGGTTGCACGGGCTCGGGCCGCATCAGCTCGAGCCGCGCGAAGGCCTCGTCCATTTCGGTGAGCGTCGCGCGAATGCCGCGCTGGAGCGCCGCGATTTTCTCGCATTCTTGCTGCGTGGAAGGCGCCTGGCGAAATGCGCGGACTGGGATTACGCAAATGGTATCGGAGAGATGCATTGGATCGGTCCCATCGGGCGATGGGAATATAATACCTTTAGGTATGATTATGTCAATACCAAAAGGTATTAATAAATTAACGACGCAAAATCATTGAATTAGCTTGATCGCAAGCGTTAAGCTGCCGGGCGGCGGTATGAGGGCGCTGAGAATGGCTTGGTGGCTTATCGGGCTGAAGTGGGTGATCATCGCGTTCGCGCTCGCGCCGATGGTCCTCGGCTTGGGCTGGTCTGTGTTTGCCCATCACGTCGCGCCGCGCTTAATATCGAAGGCCGAAATTGACGCATTGGCTCAGGATCTCATCCGAGATTGTCCTGAGGATGCGGAAGACGCTGCATCCGCCGAAGAGCTGGCGGCTTGGCATCGCGGAGACGCGCTCGAACAAGGAAAGTGGCGCCGCGTTCGAGCGGCTATCAATTGCCTTCGATCCGGCTCACGACACGAAGCGCCCGCGGCCATTCCTTTTTCGAAAGCTTAAAGTCTTTGGCGGGGTTGAATTGCCTGACCGCCCAATCCGTTGCTGACCAGCCGATTAAGCGCTTGATAGTAGCGCGAAATTCGCCGTGCTCTTCGCCGCTCACCAAAATGACCGGCTTGTCCCGCGCGGGAGGTAGCTTCGGGTTCACGACAGCGAGATCGCCAGGGTTGAAATCCGGCGTCATTGATTCGCCGACGACAAGAACTGCGAAACCCTCTTTGACAGTGCCGAGATACCAAGGCCGTGGCACACGATCGATAGGATCTGTTGAGACGACCATTTCGCCGGGGCCGCCTTCCGCCGCGGCGTAAACCGGCAGATCATAATCGCTTGGCTTTGGCGGATTTACCATGTTCCTCGCCACAGCTGCGAACGGGCTCTCGGTAATATCGAGAACCGTTGCAATTTCAGATAGATACTTTGATCTTGTTGTTTGGCCGTTTTCTATCTTGAAAATAGTTGGCTGCCTTACGCCGATCGCGCGAGCGAGATCGTCCTGGGACATCCCCTTAGCTTCGCGCGCCTTCCGAATCTGTTCGCCCGTAATCATAACCACAATTATACCATCCGCCGTTTTGGCTAGGTGAAACGATTTCGGCTTGACATTGTAATACCTTTTGTTATTTCTTTAGGGTATGAACGATGCGCAAAACCACGTCAAAACCGCGATCCGCCTCTTGGGCTCCGAGGCCCGGCTGGCGGCGGCGTCAGGCGTCTCACAGGTCTCGATCAACAAAGCGAAGCGACGGGTCGCGAACGGCGGCCGAGTCTCCGCTGAGTTGGCGGTAGCAATTGAGAAGGCAACCAATCAGGCGGTGACGCGATCGCAGTTGCGCCCGGACTTGTGGCCTGAAGCAGGAGATGCCGCATGAGCTTATCTGCCTCTTCCGTTCAACATAGAATTCAGATCGCGCAGCAACTGTTTTGCCGCGTTCACAGGCATAGCGAACCGCACGACGATCCGGCGCTCATCCATTTCGCCGCCGAGGTTCGGAAGCTGCGTCCAGCCGATGAAGCGAACCACGTGGCGCGACACTTCGATCGCCACGCCCGTCACGTAAACACACGTGACCACGTGAGGCTCCGTCAGCGGTGGATCAGGCGCGTGGACAGCCATCGTCAGTTTCCTTTTCCGTTAGCGGTTGACGGCGCGGAGAACAATGCATGAGCGACGATCTCATTCCGTTTTCGCGTGGGCGTACCTATGGCTTGCTTGCCGATGAGTTCGTCTACCAATCGATCGCCGATGCTCTGCCTGCAGTCGAGTCGAATAAGATCACGCAAGTTACTCTCTCGATATCCGGCGCTTTTGACCGCATGAAGCTGCGAAAGCTCGCGCTCAATCTCCTTTTGCTTTCCGATAAACTGCCTGATGGAGGCGATGATGCCGCGTGAATACAAGCCCAATGATTTTGGTCCGAACCTGATTGCAGACTGTGGGGCGGGCCGCGCGATCATCCCGGATTTCGAACCGCCTGAGGAAGAGGTGGTTGCTGATGAGCAACGCATCACACTCGGGGTCATATGGAGGGCCGCGCTCGGCCTGGTATCGTTTGTCATTACTGCATTACTCGCATGGAGGTTCTTCACATGATCATCACCTTCCTCGTTCTCATGCTCGCCTGTGTGTTCGGCGGCATTGCCTGGAATTGGTTTCTGCCGCGTCATTGATGCCTTTGCGTAGCAATCACAGCTCCCGTCGCTGCGCAGACTTGCGGATGGCTACGTCTTTCAGGCGGTCAGGGTCGATCGTGGCCATCCGCATTCTTTTTCATGACCAGGACGCTCCAACGTCTTGATCTGTGTAGGCACCGTCTCAGTGACAGAGCCGAACGAAACAAAAATATCGAGTTCGTTGAGTTTGTTGTGACCCACCAAAGCACCTCCTTCCAATCTCATTGGAGCATGGAGTTCTTTGCATGGTCTGTAAAATGCGTTTGCAAATGAAGGAAATAGCCATGCGGGCTTCTGCTTATGTCGATCGAGCCCGGGAAATGGCGCGGTTTCTTGAGCGCATAGAGAGCGCCGAGGACGATGATTTGGAGAAGGCGCGGACGCGTCTGCAAGCAAAATACGGGATCGCTGGATCTCTATTTCATGCGCTGCGCTACCGCCCGCCCAAGCAAATCGCCGTAGACGTTTACAATGATCTTTGTTCCGCGTTGGAAGACATCGCAGCAGCTCAAATCCGGATATTTGAACATGAGATTGCCAAAGCTCGGGCGGCTCGGATTGGTCCTCGTGAAGACGTTGTGCGGAAGGCTGAGACTGTCCTTAACGAAGTCAAGGCATTGATGGGGGATGGCCCTGCAAGCGACGGGAATTAAGCCTGTAATTGCGTCGGCCGGTGCTTGCTTTGTCGTGCACACCGCCGTCGACCTTGAAAAAGATTGGCAAAGCGCAGGCAGCGTTTCTCTTAACGACATCGGGAACACCTGATGTCTTGATCTGTGACGACATCGGAAACATCCGATGTTGTTGATCCCCAGTTCTCAGCGTCCTCATCCTCAGCGTCCTCATTCTCATCGTCTGCGCCGCGCGGCGCCACGGGAGAGCTTTGCATGGGAGAGCTTTGCATGCCGGCCAAGATCACATGGACCGAAGCGGAGGAACGGCGCCTGGCCGCCGCCTGGAACCATGGCGCGACGGAAAGGGATCTCGCGGGGCGTTTTGGCACTTCGCGCGGACCGATCAGCAGCAAGCTCAATGAGCTGCGCGGGCGCGGCGTCG
>DAIESR010000547.1 GCA_027346205.1 Beijerinckiaceae bacterium | reverse complement strand
CTCGCATCCTCGTCGCGCGAGGCCTTTTCGTCGCCCGGGAGCACATAATCGACTGCCCCTTCCCACGGAGAGAGGAAGTCGAAGCTGCGAAACGCCTGGTTGAGATGCACTGGCTCATAGACGACGCGCTTCTGCTCGTCGTCGTAACGAACCTCGACATAGCCAGTCATCGGGAAATCCTTGCGCAACGGATGACCCGTAAAACCATAATCGGTGAGAATACGCCGCAGATCGGGATGGTCGGAGAAGATAACCCCGAAGAGATCATAAGCCTCGCGCTCGAACCAATTCGCGGCGGGATAGAGGCTCGTCAGGGATTCGATCGACGCATCCTCGTCGACGCCGACCTTGACCCTGATTCGGCGATTATGCTTCGGCGACAATAAATGCGTGACAACATCGAAGCGCGGCACGCGGGTAGGATAATCGACCGCGGTGAGATCGATGAAACACACAAAGAGGCAGGCTGGATCATCGCGCAAATGGCGCATGCTCTCGATGAGCCGCGCGGGCGCAAGCGTCAAGCTCAGCTCGCCGAAAGCGGTCGAAACATCGAGGACGACGCCGGGCAGCGCCGCCGCAATCCCCTCCCCCAATTCTTTGAGTTCGCCGTCGTTCATGATGGTCTCTTCGCGCTGTCGCAAGGGCGGGCACCCTAGCGCTCTATCGTCCCGGTGCGGCGGATCTTTTTCTGCAAGAGCAGGATGCCGTAGACCAGCGCCTCCGCCGAAGGCGGGCAGCCCGGCACATAAATGTCGACCGGCACGATTCGATCGCAGCCGCGCACGACGGAATAGGAGTAATGATAATAGCCGCCGCCATTGGCGCAGGAGCCCATGGAGATGACATAGCGTGGCTCCGGCATCTGGTCATAGACTTTGCGCAGAGCGGGCGCCATCTTGTTGGTGAGCGTGCCAGCGACGATCATCACATCCGATTGCCGCGGCGACGCGCGCGGCGCAAAGCCGAAACGCTCGACATCATAGCGCGGCATAGAAGCCTGCATCATCTCGACAGCGCAGCAGGCGAGCCCGAAAGTCATCCACATCAACGAGCCAGTCCGCGCCCAATTGATGAGTTCCGCAGTTGTGGTGACGAGGAAGCCCTTATCCGCCAGCTGATCATTGATCGACAGAAAAGCCGGATCATTGGCGCGCACGGGGCGACCGGTCACCGGATGAACAAGCCCGCTCGAAGCGCCGCCCGTTTCGAAGGCCGGAGTCAATCCCATTCCAAGGCCCCTTTCTTCCACTCATAGACGAAGCCAACCGTCAGGATGCCAAGGAAGATCATCATGGCCCAATAGGCGGCTGCGCCGGCACGCCAGAAGGCGGCGGCCCAGGGAAACAAGAAAGCCACTTCGAGATCGAAAATGATGAAAAGAAGCGACACGAGATAGAATCTCACGTCGAATTTCATACGCGCGTCATCGAAAGCATTGAAGCCGCACTCATATGCCGACAGCTTTTCCGTGTCCGGCGCCTTGAAGGCGAGGAGGAAGGGAGCAATGAGGAGCGCCCCTGAGATTAGTGCGGCGACCGCCATGAACACCACGAGCGGCAGATAATCGCTGAGCAAATTGGGCATGATCGAGCCTGGCTGGACCCTTCGAGAACCCTAAGGGCCGCAAAGAGACGGAAGTACGGATTTCCGGCAGCGCGATCCCTATCGCAGTGGAAATGCGGGCGCAAGATGGCGCGGATGTCGAGCGATCCAGTTCAACGGGCATGTCGCGCGCTGATATCACGCCCGGCACGCGCTACGGGTCAGCCTAAGTTAGAATAATTCTAACAAGAAATCGAAACTCATCCAAATGAAATTGCTGGAGATGGCAATTGCTTACGGTGGGCGGAGAGCCGGGAGCGCCGTGCAAGCTGTAGAAACGCCGGGACCATCGCGACAGAAACCGGATTGCTTTCGCCTGCGGCTATACGCCCGACACCCGCCAGCCCGCAGGTCCAACGCCGTAAAATGACGCGCCACGTGCGACACCGACAGCGGAACGCAAAAGAACGGGAACCGGGGTTACACCGGCGTCTCGCTCACGATTTTCATACCCAATCATATCGATGACGTCGGATGGATTTGATCCGACGTCATCGTGAGCCGAAAGCTACGGTTGGATCGCCACGTCAGACTTCGCTGCGGACAGCAAATTTATCCTGAATGTCCGCGACCGGCATCTTTACCAGATCTTGATCGATCTCGGTGCGGATCGCGGCACGCAAAGCAGGCGAATAGGTCTTGCGGATCGCACCGAGCGCGCGCGGCGGCGCGACCATGATCACATGACGCACCTCGCCTGCGGCCACGAGCTCGTCGAGCCGCTTCGAGACCTGCGCCAGAAAGTCCCTTTCCTCGAGATCATGATGATCGACCGGTTCGATCCCACTGCGCGCGGTCGTTCCCATCTGCTGAACGCGTCCGGGCCTCTCCGTGTCAAGATCGCGGTTGAAGCCGACCTTGTGCTCCATGACTTCGCGCGCCTTCAATATCGGAAACTCCGCATCGCCCGCATTTTCAAAGAACAAGGCTTTACGTCCGTCGCAAACCGCGACCCAATCGCCATTTCTGATTCTTGTGTTCATTATCAACTGACCTTTATCAACTGATCGATCTTCAAGAAAAGCCAAGGCGCGCGCCACCGGCCACGCGCGCATCGGTTCAAGCCGCAGTCTTCACTTCGATCTTCTGGGCAACCTTGGCCGCAGGCTTTTGCACTGTGATCTTCAGAATCCCCTTGTCGATCGTCGCCTCGATGCTGGCCGGGTCGGTTCCGGTCGGCAGTGTCACGGACCGTGCGAAGGCGCCATATCGGCGTTCGACAAGATGGTAATTCTTGTCCTTCTCTTCCTTCTCCGATTTCTTCTCGCCGCGGATCGAGAGAACGTCATCGACGAAATTGATCTCGACATCCTTTTCCTCGAGTCCGGGCAGCTCGATCGTGGCTTCGATCGTCTTGTCGGTCTCACTCACATCCATGCGGGGAACGAGTCCATGCCCGCCCGCTATGCTCGGCAGACTTGTGAAGCCACGGCCGAACTCATCGAAAATCCGATCGATTTCCTGCTGCAACGATACGAAAGGAGTGACATGGTTTGTCTCTATATTCGACCTCTCGTGGCCGAAAGGAATGAGCGATTTGAGATTCATGATCGACCTCCTGATTTCAAGCTTCTGTCACTCTGAAACATCCGATTCGACGCTCGCTCGGCCACATGAGCCAACGAGCTCCACCGCCACAATAAATCATCGGCGGCCGCGGCCCACATTGATGCTGATCAAAATGCGCGGACGGCTCATGCGTCCGCGCAACCCGAGGCCGCCGTCATCCTGCGGCGGCCAACGCACTCAGCCGAAATTGCGGGAGTCGAAATCCTGGCACGACATGTCGAATTCAGCCAATCCCGCCTCGAGATAATCGGACAGCAAAGGCATGCCGAGCAGATAGGCCGAAGTCTGCATTTCCTGCCGCGTCCGCGCTTGCGCTACCGCGACACGCCATTCTTTTGCTGCATAATCGCCGCGACCGGTCCAGGCGAGCGCAACGAGTTCGGCCTTCTCGTCGTCGTCGAGCGCATCGATAAAAGCAACGAACTCCTGCTTGATCGCGTCATAAGCCTCATCGGTGAGGATGCTCATGGATTTATCATCGGTCGGATTGGAATCATCAGCTTCAAGGCCTTCATCCTCGGCACCGAGTTCGCGCGATTTCGTAATGACGAAGCACACTTTATCGGGGTTGATCTCCGGAGCCGGAATATCCGTTTCGGCACTTTTGCGTTCGATATTCACCATTTCAATGTCCTCGATTGCGCCAAAGCCAAGATGCCGCCGCAGAGAAAGCTATGGCCGTCAGCCGACACGGCTTGCGCACGTCTCTCAACGGGATCATTTGAACGAATGAAACTTCGTGTCCTTGACCTACCGCAAGCCGCATTGCCCTTTGCAGAGACACGATCGATCAGTTGGTGAGCGCGCCTATATAAGGCGCGGATCAAAGAAGACCGGCATGTCCCAAGTCTCGGAGTCGCCCACGGTATCGCAGAGTTTGAAACCGGCCGAACGGATCGTTGCGCGGGCCATGTTGCTCGGCGATCGCATTGATGCCGCCGGGCTCGAGCGCGCCGACATGATCGCCACGGTTCCGTTTGCGATCCGCCTCGGCCCGACGAAATTCGTGGCGCTCTATCGCTTCGGCGTAGCCGTCTTCGCCAGCCTATCGGCCGCGGAAGAGAGGAGCTTCCTCGAAGAGATCGCCAGCCGTATTTCCGGCAAGCCCGATCCCAAGAACGAAGAGACGGCAGTACTCGAGATCCGGCCCGATTATGAAGACCGCGTGCCGCCGGGTGGCCCCGTCCAGATCCCGGATCTGTCATCGGCACGCTTTCTCGTTATCGCCGATGTTCTGGCAAAATCCGTGTCTCTCGCCCGCGACGAAGGCAAACTTGGCAGCGTCTTCGACATTATCGAACCCTTCGCCGCGCAGCTCGCACAGACAGGGCGGGCGCCGTGGAATCGCCGTTCGATGCTGAAGCTCATCGGCCAGGCTCTGCTCGCGCAGCACCGTATCTCCGGCCGGGTGGCTGTCGAGGAGAAGCCCGACATCCTCTGGGATCATCCGAGCCTGGGGCGCCTCTATGCGCGGCTCGAAGACGAATATGAATTGAACGAACGCGCCAAGGCGGTCACGCAGAAGCTCAATGTCATTGTCGAAACCAGCCAGGCCCTGACCGATATTTTCGATGTCGATCGCTCAACACGACTCGAAGCGGCCATCGTTGTTTTGATCCTGGCCGAGATCGCGATCACCCTCTTCCAGATTTTTTTCGGCGCAGGGCATGGCTGAAGACATGGCTGAGGGCATGGCTGATTTCGTACGCCCTCGGCGGAAGAACACTCATAAGATGGAAGGCGAACCAAACACTCGGCTTGGCTCGCCCTGTTTCAACAATCCATGGAACAGGGGCCGAAGCCCCGGCTCCACCCGACTCTGCGTGTCAAACGCGCATCGCATGTTTGCCGACAAGGCGCACCGTGCTCGCCTGCGGGCCTTTGATGCCCTGCTCCTCCGCGAAGGTAACGCGGGCGCCGAGTTCGAGCTTATCGAACCCATCGTCAAGCACGCTGTTGCGGTGGAAATAGATGTCACGGGCATCGGCCGTCCGCACGAATCCATAGCCATCGTCTGGATGCAGATCGACCACGGTGCCCATCGGCGGCGCGACATGGGATTTGACCTGACCCCGCAAGCGCCGTGCCTGATCCTGCAACCGCCGGCGCGCGCGTTTAAAACATTCGTCGATCGCGAAATGGGCGTCTCTGAATCTCTCATCGGCTGGCGGCGTGCGCGCCGCGGTCACGCTACGACCGTCCGGCAAAGAGAGTTCGACATTCACCTCGTAAAGTCCGCTGGTCTTGTGCCGCTCGCCGGGCGCCTTGATCACGACCCGGCAAGAGGTGATGCGGCCAAAGCGCGTCTCCAACTTGGCAATCTTGTCTTCGACACGCTGACGCAAATCCACTGATGGATCCATGCCCTGGAAATCGATCTGGGGCGGAACCTGCATTGTTCTCTCCTCTATCTCTGTCACGTGGCATTTCCTTTCTTCGACAACCGGAGAAGCGACTGACGCGCCAACCGGAGGAAGGTGCGGGCCTTCCCGCGCAATAGCGTAAAGCGAACTATAGAGGCCCGGTCCGAGTGTCTCTTGACCGATATCAAATGCGTGCATTTTAGCAGCGCTCGCGCTCGACATGATATCGATCAAC
>DAIESR010000532.1 GCA_027346205.1 Beijerinckiaceae bacterium | reverse complement strand
ATAGCGATAAAGCAACCCCGCCCCGACGCGGCGGCCGACCCAATAGCCGCAATTGTCGCCGATAACGGCACCGGCAACGGCCGCGACAATCACATAGGCAATATGGAGATGACCGGTCGCACCGGCATAGGCGGCAGCGAGAAGCAAAGCGCTTTCACCCGGTAAAGGCATGCCCGCACTTTCGAGCATAACGACCAGGAAAACCGCCCAATAGCCGTGTTGCATAATGAGCGGTTGAATATGTGTCTCGAACAAAACGCCTCCCGGCCCAAGCTATGGCCTAAGCTACTGCCCCAAGCTGCGGGCGCGTTCGCACCCTTCCGATGCGACGCCCCCAATTCTCATAACGCGCGCATAACCATCGAGGTGCTCATCCGCCTCATTGCGCTAGCCATGAAGAATGCTGCATGGCTAGCGCATTTTCAGCAAAAGTGGATACCGGTTTTGCGTCTGAAAATGCACTAACTCTCTGAATGAGAGCGGTCGTTGGACCAGAAAGATGGCTAATCTTAGCAGAGGTCCAAAAGTACGTCACCGGCATACACTACACGCCAAATTGGCCCAGGGCATCCGTGCAGCGCGTCTGGCAAGCAAACCCCCTGCTCCTATTCCCGGTGCGGCGTTCGGAATCGCCCCGACATTATGCGCGCACGCTGTTGATTTTTACAGATAAATCTCTTCCCCCGAGTGATCTCCCGCACAATGACGCCGCGAATAAATACATATATATTTTGTATATATATTTTTAGTCGAAATATTTTTGTTATTATGTTATATACACCTAATAAAATTTGGATTTATAGCTGACCAATGGGTCAGCCTTCGTTGCAGGGGATCGCGTCGTTCCATGTTGCGCATCATCTCAGCCAACCGTCTCCAGGACGGCACCGTCGTCTACCTCGGCCCCTCCGGCGATTGGGTGACCCAATTGTCCGAAGCGATCTTATTCACCTCAGATGAAGCCTCAGAAGCGGGTTTGGCAAAGGCACGGGGGGTGATGACCTCCAATCTCGTCATTGACCCTCTGATCGTCGAGATCACTGAGGACGGCGCTGGCCGGCGCGCAACGACCCTTCGCAATGCGATCCGGGTGTGCGGCCCCACCGTCACCTTCAAGAGTTCCGCGCCCGAAACCGTGCGGAGCTGACATGTATCGCTATGATGAATTCGACGCCGGCTTCGTGGCCGAGCGCGTCCACCAGTTCGAGGATCAGGTTGCCCGCCGGCTGTCGGGAGAATTGACGGAAGAGCAATTCAAGCCCTTGCGGCTGATGAATGGCGTCTATCTGCAATTACATGCTTATATGCTGCGGATCGCGATCCCCTATGGCACTCTGTCCGCGCGGCAATTGCGCAAACTCGCCTTCATCGCGCGGCGCTATGACAAGGGTTATGGTCATTTCACGACGCGGCAGAACATTCAGTTCAACTGGCCGGCGCTGGCCGATTGCCCGGCCATTCTGAACGAACTCGCCACCGTCGAAATGCATGCGATCCAGACATCCGGCAATTGCATCCGCAATGTCACTTCGGATCATTTTGCGGGAGCGGCTGGCGACGAGATCGAAGACCCGCGTCCCTATGCGGAGATCCTGCGGCAATGGTCTTCGCTGCACCCTGAATATTCGTTCCTGCCGCGCAAATTCAAGATCGCCGTGAATGGCGCGCGCGAAGACAGGGCCGCGATACAGGTTCACGACATCGGCTATCAGATCGTGAAGAACGCCGATGGCGAGATCGGTTTTTCTGTCTATCTCGGCGGTGGCCAAGGCCGCACGCCGAAGATCGCGCATAAGATCCGCGACTTCCTGCCGAAGGCCGATCTCCTGCGCTATACGAACGCCATTCTCCGTGTCTACAATCTCGAAGGCCGTCGCGACAACAAATACAAGGCCCGGATCAAGATCCTGGTGCACGAGAAGGGCGCCGAAGAGATGCGCGCCGCGGTGGAAAAGGAGTTTCGCCGCGAACCAGCCAACGCACTCGCCTTACCACCGGCGGAAATCGACCGCATTCACGCCTATTTCGCCCCGCCGTCTCTTCCATCCCGGCCGGCGCTCTCGCAAAGTGTCGAGAAGCGTAGCGCGGCGGACGAGGATTTCGCGCGCTTCGTTGCCCGCAATGTCGCGCCGCATAAAGTGCCGGGTTATGGCATCGTCACCATCTCGCTCAAACCGATTGGCGGGATTCCAGGCGATGCCACCGCCGAGCAGATGGAGGCCGTCGCCGCTCTCGCCGAGACTTACAGCCACGAGGAGATCCGTGTCGCGCATGAGCAAAATCTTGTCCTGCCTCATGTCGCGCTCGACGATATCCCGGCCATCTTCGATCGGCTTGCCGAACAGGGTCTCGCGACCGCCAATGTCGGTCTCCTCAGCGATATCATCACCTGCCCCGGTCTCGATTATTGCGCGCTCGCGACCGCGCGGTCCATTCCCATAGCACAGCGCATTTCCGAACGATTCGGCGATCCCGCCCGCGCGGCGGAAATCGGCAAGCTCAAGATCAATATTTCCGGCTGCATCAACGCCTGCGGTCATCATCATGTCGGCCATATCGGCATTCTCGGCCTCGACAAGGCGGGAGTCGAAACCTATCAGATCGCGCTCGGCGGCTCGGCCGATGACTCCTGCACGCTGGGCGAAGTCACAGGGCCCGGATTTTCGACGGAAGAGATCGTCGATTCGATCGAGATCGTGGTCGACACTTATTTGTCGCTACGCTCGAACAGGGACGAGGATTTTCTTTCAACCTATCGGCGCGTCGGCATGAACCCTTTCAGAAAGGCACTATATGAGCGCTTTCAAGGAAGCGCGATATGAGCGCGCAGGAGGTCGCCCTCTTCGGCGATCAAGTGGCGGCGACGCGGCTTTCGGCCAAATTTGCGGCTGTCGACTCCCAAAAGATGCTTCGCCTCACGATCGAAGATCTGTATCCCGGAAAAATCGCGCTCGTCTCGAGTTTCGGCTCTGATTCGGCCGTCCTGCTGCATATGGTTTCAGAGATCGACAAGGCGCTGCCAATCGTCTTTGTCGACACTTTGCAGCTCTTTCCGGAAACGCTCGCCTATCGCGACGCGCTTGTCGCGCAACTCGGCCTGACGGGTGTCGTCACCGCGACGCCGGACCCAAGAGTTCTCGACGAAGAGGATAGCGACAAGTTCCTCTGGACACGCGATCCAGACCGCTGCTGCGAGATCCGCAAAATCATGCCCTTGGCCAAAGCGCTCAACGGCTTCGAGGCTTGGATCACCGGCCGCAAGCGCTTTCAGGCAATGACGCGTATGTCATTGCCATTGTTCGAAGCAGAAGGAGAGCGCGTCAAGATCAATCCGCTCGCCGGCTGGACGCAAGTGAAGCTCGACGCCTATTTCGAGATGCATGGCTTACCGCGACACGATCTCGTGAAACAGAACTATCTGTCGATCGGCTGCGTGCCCTGCACGTCACCGGTCAAGCCCGGCGAAGAAGCTCGCGCCGGACGCTGGCGCGGGCGCGGCAAGACCGAATGCGGCATCCATATCCAAACGCTCGACGCGGGATCGGATATCTAAACATGGCTCTGTTCATGCACGGAGGCTTTGCGCCCGACACTTGGTATCGTCTCGATGCGAGCGAAGAACTGCCGACCGACGGCCAGATCCTCATGTCGCTCGATGATTGGCACCGCCGCGCACCCTTACGCTCACACGCGCATGCCACTTTATCGCCTGCCACTTTATCGAATGTCGCCTTCGGTGTGATGCTCGACCCCGATGATGCGGTCGAGGAGATCTTGCCGGACCTGCAACATTTCGCGCTGGTCGCTATCGCCTTTCCAAAATTCACGGATGGACGAGGCTATTCCCAGGCAGGACTGATCCGCGGCCGGCACGGCTTCAAGGGCCAATTGCGCGCCGTTGGCGATGTGCTGTTCGATCAACTTCAATTGATGGCGCGCTGCGGCTTCGATGCATTCGAAATCAATGATGCCGCGACGATCCGGCTGCTCGAGTCAGGCAGGAGGCCGGATCTTCATCATTTCTATCAGCCGGGTATTGGCCGAGAAAGGCCGGTTGGCACGCGACCCTGGACGCGCCAGCCGGAGGTGTGACAACGATCGAGGCTATTCATCGGGCGTGTCGCGCCTCCATGTCGGGCATCGGGCAAGCGAACGTACCGACCGGCCATTGCGCGGATGATGTGCCCTGCACCATTCTGAGCCGGCCCTCGAGGATAAACCGCAAGCCACAAAGGATTGGCTGATCGGTTCGATCCATTGCTCGATAAACGGCTTTGCGTTCGCCAGCGTCCGCAGCCTCGCCGAAGTCGCGGATGATATTCGCGACGAACGGCCCCATTGCAATGCCGTGGCTCTCCGCTTCGGTCCGCACGCGTGAGGCGAAATCGAAGCCGAGCGACGCCACTGCGGCATGCGCGACCTTCTCGTTCGAACACGTGTGGACGATTTCCTCGATCGACACGGCAATCTCCTTTCACTGACGCGGATTTGCGAGTCCGAATTTGTCCCTCATGACCGACGATACCGGCATTCTGATGTCCACAAGACGAATGTTTCATGTCGCCTTGGGCGTGTACCAACTACGGCCATTGCAATCCAAACTTTGTCATCAAACTGCAACATCCGCATTTCTCAGATCGACTGCTGCGCGCCATCTGCGCGCCATCTGCGATCAACGTTGATCAGCATTAGCAACGTAAGTGCCAACAACGCCGCAAATGGCGCATAGGAAAAAATTAAAGAAGTTTGCGGTCGGGCCACGCGACTTCGAGCACAGCAGCATGCTGATACGCGCCAATACGTCGGATGCGCGTTGTGCTTTATTCCGCAGCCAAATTCGGCCCTCGGCGCCGCACACGTCACACGCGCGGTAGTACCGAGGGGAGCATCGC
>DAIESR010000525.1 GCA_027346205.1 Beijerinckiaceae bacterium | reverse complement strand
GCCATGGTAAAAGTCTTGCCCGAGCCAGTGACGCCGAGCAGCACTTGATCGCGCTCTTGCGCCTCGATGCCGGCGACGAGTTCATTGATGGCCGTCGGCTGATCGCCACGCGGCTCATAATCCGAGACGAGTTTGAAATCGATACCGCCTTCGGATTTCTCCGGGCGCGGCGGCCGATGCGGCGTCCAGGGCTTTTTATCGCGAAGATTCGGATCACCCTGCTCCAAGAGATCCTTCAGCGAGGCGAGCGTCGCCTCGACACCGCCCATAGCGGCGGCTGCCAGCCGCGCTTCGCCATCTCCGCTGACGGCAAACTCTTCCAAAGCAGGCTGCGGCGCCTCGGCAAAGCCTTGCTGGCGCTCGTTAAGCGCGGGATTGAGCAAAGCGGCAAGATGCTCGCCAAGCGGCTTCAGCTCCGGCTTCGATGCCTTGGAGCGCGGGGTCCGCGCCGGCTTGCTGGCGGATGCATTGCTGGGAGGAGAACTGGTTGGGGATTTTGGCACTTTGGGCATGGCGCCAATATGGGCCGAGTCTCCGGCCGATGGAAGCAGGGCGAGACAGCCGGTCAGCCGCTGACCTTTCCCTGACCAGCCAGTTCAATTCGCCCTTTTCAATGCATCGAGCACGATGGCAAATGGCAAGACGAGAGATAGCGGGGCGTCGAGCAGCCGCGCAGCGCCATAATTTGCGTACCATTGCGCGGCGCGCTCATTCTTGGCATCGATGAGGAGCGCGACTCCGCCGACTTCCTGCGCCACGCATATGCAACGCTCGGCGGCACGCAAAAGCAATGAACCGCCGAGACCGCGGCCCTGGACCGTGAGATCGACAGCCAAACGGCCGAGACGAAAGACGGGCACCTCATAGCGTGCCAAGCCTCTCTTGGCTATGGCCGGCGTGCGACTGTAATCGAGCGAGGCGGGACTCAGAGTGTAAAAGCCCAAAATACCGGTCGGTGCGGCGGCTGACACAGCGACGAAACATTTGGCGCCGCCGCTTTCATGGTTTTGCCGCGCATAGCGTTGAAGATAGGTGTTAAGCTGGCTATCGCCACAATCGAAGGCGGCGCGGTTATGATGTTTGGCAAGCGGCGCTTCTTCCCAAATCAGCGCCGTCATTTGAGCATGAAGCCGGCCTTTGCGGCGCGGACGAGACGCGTCGGCGCGGCTGGCGGGTTTTCCAAAAGATCGAGGACGCGCAGGGAATCGCGCTCCGAAAGCGCCAGCTGCTCCTCGCGCGCGATGACCGCTTCAGCCAAGGGCAGGATATTGCGCAGAATATAGCCCGTGAGGTCGAGCCGCTCCAAAGCCGCGGCACGTGTGAGGAGCGCTTTGTCTTCTGGACTCAGGCGCAATTCTACTCGACCGGATTCGGAATGGGCACGAGGCATCGGTTTCTCCTGATATTAAATCAAGATTACCATACGGATTCAATCCGTACAAACAGATGCGCGTTCAATATGACGCACCAACATGCCGCGCGCTCAGCGACCGGTCGCAGTCGCCTTTCGAA
>DAIESR010000500.1 GCA_027346205.1 Beijerinckiaceae bacterium | reverse complement strand
GCGCCGCCGCTTTGCTCCTGAGCATGATCTCGGAAATGGCGACATGGGCCGCAGATAGTTTGGCGAGCCGCTCGGCGGACGAGCCTGACGCATGCGTATCGAACAGAGCGGTGAGATCGGCCTTGGTGAGGCGTGTGCTCTCCATGTCGATATGCTTGATGACGGCATGCAGTGCAGCGGTCTCGACGGTAATGTCATCGGCGGAAATATTGCCGGTTTGCGAAAAACCCGTGGTGGCGTCCTTCGCAGGCTGTTTCGCATCATTATTCGTGGCAGCCGCCGCCTGCATGAAGCCGTGGCTGGCGAGAAATGGCTGTGGCGCGGACAGGCGCAGGACGAGATGGCGAATGCGCAGAGCGATGTCCGAGCGGTGCAACACAAGACCGTCGATCATCACTTCCTGCCGGGACGGATCAAAGCGGACATGCGCCGCGCTCAGGCCCGGGATGCCGCCAGCAAGATCCTCGAGTTCGGCATGTAATGTGAGCTGGTCAAAAAGCGCGGGAAGCTCTCTCGGCGCAAAAGGAGCGGCGATCAACATAAATGCGCCAAGGGCAACCGCAGTCCGGTGCATCGAATCCTCATGGGGGATCTGCGTCGTCCCCAGCGCCAGCCAAGCATGAATTTGCAAAAGCGTACAAGCCGTTTTCACGGCAAAGGCGGTGGACCGCGAATCACCAGTCAAATCAATCCATGATCAGCCTAGAATTGTGTAATATTATGTTCAATTGCGCCAATGTCGGCAGGCCGGCCTCATTGCCAAGATGTCGGATCTTATAGGCGGAGGCGGCGCGGGCGAATGTGAAATGCGCCGCAAAGCCACGCTCCGGCGCCGCGAGATAGGAGGCGATATAGGCGCCGTGGAACACGTCGCCGGCTCCCGACGTATCAATGATCTCTTTTTCCGGAACCGGCAGCGCCGGCATCTGCGAGACAGTGCCCTTTTCATCATACCAGAGCATGCCATGCTCGCCCTGGGTGACGCCGCCTATGCGGCAGCCCTTCGACTTCAGATAGGTCAGCATATCCGCGGCCGAAAGGTTCATTTGCTCGCAGAGCCTTTCGGCGACGATGGCGACATCGATGAAGCCGAGCAGTTCCTGAATATTGCCGCGCAGGCCGCCGCCGTCGAGCGAGGTCAATATCCCTTTTTCGCGACAAAGCTTGGCATAATGGAGCGCGGCATCGCCCTGATGCCCATCCAAGTGGAGAGCACGGCAACCGGCAAGGTCGAGAATGGGAAACGGTTCGAGATAATGATCGTCTCGGGCGCGGATGATCGCCCGCTTTCCGTCATTGGGCAGCACGAAGGAGAGAGACGAGCGCTTCACATGGCGCCCGTGGAAAGGGATTTTATAAGCCTCGGCCATTTCGAGAAACATGCGGCCGAGCCAGTCATTAGCAATGGTGCCTATGAGGTCTGGCGCAAATCCCAGCTTGGCGCAGGCGAAGGCGGCCGTCACCGCATTGCCGCCAAAGGAGACGGCATAGTCATCGGCAACTGTCTTTTCGTCGCCGCTCGGCACCTTACCACAGAGCAAAGTGACATCGATATAGGTATGGCCGATGAACAGCGCTTGCAAAAAGACCTCGACCGCAAACGTGGCGTGGCTTTCTCCGTCGCCCGGGAAGCAGCCCGATGTCAAGCCGATAGGCCAGTGCATGTTCCGGAAAAGTTGATAGACTTTTTCGAACAAGAACATGCGCGATCTATTGCGCTATCTATTTGGAAACGAACCGGTCCCGTTGGCCGTAGTGTGTCAGCAAGGCTTACAAAAGCGAAGGGGCCGCGAACGGCCCCTTGTATTCAGCGCTTTATGATCCAGCGTTTCGCGTCCGTCCTCAGACAGCGAAGCTCGAGCAGCAGCCGCAAGACGCGGTGGCGGCGGGATTGCTGATCTTGAACATGCGGCCCATCAGATCGTCGATGAAGTCGATCTGGCAGCCGCGCAGGTAATCGAGCGAGATCTGATCGATTACGACGGTCGCGCCGTCGCGCTGCAGAACAAGATCCTCCACCGAGCGGTCCTGGGTGATGTTATAGGTATATTGGAAGCCCGAGCAGCCGCCACCGTCGACTCCAACGCGCAGGACAGAGCCCGCGGGCTCCGTCTTCAGAATTTCCGCAACCCGTTGGGCGGCATTTTCGGTCAGTATCACCGGGGTTTCGAGTACGGCTTCTGTCATGACAAAACCTCGAAATCTGTTGGGCTCGCAACGTCGCACTTCAGACGCTTGCGTCGTCTTTCGATAGGGAAGATACGTCGCGAAGGCTGCGGCTGCAATGAGTCGAGGCAAGTCTTGCGCCAAAAATCCCGCTCACAGCAAGGCTTGCACCAGTTCCGGCGGCTTTGGAGGTTCGATTTGTCTTCCCTTGATCGGCAAAATGTCGCTTTCCCACCACAACGTGCGCCCTATGCTGCCGATCCGCTGCAAAGCCGAGGCCGACGCTTCGCCGAGCCGGCCTCACCGACGCGCACCGATTTCCAGCGCGACCGTGACCGTATCCTGCACAGCACGGCCTTCCGTCGCCTCGCGCATAAGACGCAGGTCTTCGTCCCGCACGAGGGCGATCATCACCGCACGCGCCTCACGCATTCCATGGAGGTCGGCCAGATCGCGCGCGCCATAGCGCGCGTCCTCGGGCTCGATGACGATCTCGCCGAGGCCCTGGCACTTGCGCATGATCTCGGCCATACGCCCTTCGGGCACACCGGCGAGGAGGCACTCGACGAGCTGATGCGGCCTTATGGCGGTTTCGACCACAATGCGCAGGCGTTGCGCATCGTCACCAAGCTGGAACGGCGTTATGCTGCTTTTGATGGGCTCAACCTGACTTGGGAGACGCTGGAAGGGCTCGTGAAGCACAATGGTCCGCTGATTGCCGCTGATGGCCTGCCGATCGCGCGCTATGCGGAGCGAGGCCTCCCGATCGCCTTGCTCGAATATGATGCCCAGCACGACCTTGAACTGGGCCGTTTTGCCAGCGCCGAGGCGCAAGCGGCGGCACTTGCCGACGACATCGCTTATAACGCTCATGACATTGACGATGGGCTCCGCGCCGGTCTCTTCGACTTCTCCGAGGTGGCCGAAGTGGATTTTCTGCGCGACCTTGGCAGCGAGATTGAGTCCCTTTATCCAAATCTGGAGCGGCAGCGGCTCATTCACGAGCTGGTGCGCCGCGTCATCACCCATTTCATCGAGGATGCGATCGAGGAGAGCCGCCGGCGGCTCGCCGAGACGGGAGTTCGCAGTATTGAGGCCGTGCGGGCGCAACCGCGTCCCGTGATCGGCTTTACGCAGGCGACCGAGAGCGTGGACAGACTCGTCAAGAGCTTTCTGTTTCAGAACATGTATCGGCATCCGCATATCACCCGCATCAGAATGCTCGCCGCGGATGTCGTCAGAGATCTCTTTGCTGCTTTTTTCGAACATCCGGATTGGATGTCGGTCGAATGGGCGCAGGCGGCGGCGCTCATCCCGGCGATGGAAGAGGGGCGGCGCGCCCGCGTGGTCTGCGATTACATCGCCGGGATGACCGACCGCTATGCCCTCGTCGAACATTCGAGGCTCTTTGACGCGACGCCGGATTTGCGTTAGGCCGCGCCGCGCCTTCAGGATCGGCTCTACGTCAGACGATTAGAGCATGTCTCTCATCGGAAAAGTCGATCAACTTTTCCGGAACAGGCTCGCGTGCGCCTCAGGAAAGTCCA
>DAIESR010000482.1 GCA_027346205.1 Beijerinckiaceae bacterium | reverse complement strand
AGGAGAAAGCAGCTGGTCCGCCGAACTGGCGCGCGACGCGGATCCGCAGATCGCCCTGGGCCACTTCGATCTCGCTCAGGTCGAGGCGCGTCGCAATCTCGCCGAGCGTCTCGACGAGCTGCGGATCGATCGTCCGCGCCGGCTCCTCCGCCTCGGTTTTCTTCTCGGTCATACGTTCAACTCTTCTAATCAACTTGAGCGGACAGCAGGGCTTCGAGCGCGAGATCGTAGGAGGCGGCCCCAAAACCGAGGATCACGCCATAAGCGACCGGCGAAATCAGCGATATATGGCGAAAGCTTTCGCGCGCGTGAATGTTCGACAGATGGACCTCGATCACCCTTGTGCGTGCGCCCTTGATCGCATCGTGAATGGCGATCGAGGTATGACTATAGCCGCCGGCATTCAGGATTACGGGCTCGCCGGCCAGCCCAGCGTCCTGGATCCAGGTGACAAGTTCGCCCTCATGATTCGACTGGCGAAAGTGCAGCTCGACACCGCGCGCCTTGCAGACTGCGGCGAGACGCGCCTCGATCCCGGCCAATGTCTCATGCCCATAAATCTCAGGCTCGCGCAAGCCGAGAAGATTGAGATTCGGCCCGTTGAGGACGTGAACGGCAGTGATCATCGGCACATGGAGTAGCGCGGTATGAAGCGGAAGCTTTCCTTAGCCGGCTTCGTCCAGCAAAGAAAGCCTTACGTAAAAACCTTGTCCGCTGCAAAGAAGAAACGCGGGAAATCTCCGCTAGAGCATGTTCCGGAAAAGTTGATAGACTTTTCCGGAACATGCTCCAACACATTGATTGTGAGCGTTTTCTTCTCGATCGGATGACTCCATCCGATCAGAAAAAGCTCTAAGGAACTCCTCGGACTCAGGCCGTGTTGCTCTCGCCGAGCCCGCTATATCCAGAGAGAACGGGAACACCTCAGGAACAAACGACCTTGCCGCATTTCCTGACATTATCGAGCTTGGTCTTCAGCCGATCATAGCCGATGGCGCCGATGACCGTTTCCTGGCCAATGACGAAGGATGGCGTGCCGTTGAGCATGAGTGCCCGGCCCACTTGATCGTTTTCATCGAGACTTTTCTTGATGGCCGGGTCGGCGGCGTCCTTGGTGAGCTTGTCCACGTCGGCGCCCATCTGCTTGGCGACAGCGATCGCCTGGGTCCGACCGACAGCCGTGTGCAAAGACAAAAGCTTTTGATGATATTGCCACAATTTCTCGCCGCTGAACTGCTTGTGCAACGCGGTGGCGACTTCGGACGCTTGGATCGATCCTTCGGAGAGGATCGGATAATCCTTCAATATCACGCGAAGATCGGGATTTTCCTTAATCAGCCGTGCGATATCGGGAAGCGCTTTTTTGCAATAGCCGCAATTATAGTCGAAGAATTCGACGAGCGTGATCTTACCGTTTGGATTGCCGGCCACCGACTGGGCCAGGGAGACATAAAGCGGCCCTTGCAGGTCGGAGACGATCTTGGTGCGAGCATTCGCTTCGGCGGATTTTTCACGCCGATCGAGCTCGTTGATCGCATCGCGCAGGACCTCAGGGTTTTTCATGAGGTAGCCCTTGATGGTCTGTTCGATCTCGCTCTTTTGCGTGGACGAAAATTGCCCATCCGCAAGCGCGGTCCCGGCCAGCCAGCCCATCAGGCAGCTCATGGCGGCGGCGGCGGCGAGGCCCTTGAGAAAGCGGCTGAGGAAGGCCATCCGTTTCGACTCCATTGAAATTTTTCGCGTTCTTCTTTCGCGGCATTACGTTGGGTTCAGAGCCCTTCGGCAGTGACAAGCCCGATCTTGCATCGATCGAGACCATGCTCTAACCGCTCTAGGCGGCGGGATTGTGATCCCTGCCTAGCGGACAAAACGTGTCCTGCGAAGCCCTGATTTCGCGAGACCCACGCGCGAATGGTGGATTCGGCCAGTCGCGCATGGCTGAAATGCCGGCACACAGTGCCACTCACCCCGCCGCGAGCGCGAGCAATCGCGGCACTTGCGCCTTGATCTCGGCAACCACGTTGCGGTCCAGCCGGTCGAGCCAGATGCGCGGGATCGCGCTCGTGCCGTAAGTGGCGCCGGCAAGCATGCTGGCCAATGCGCCGGTCGTGTCAGCATCGCCCCCTTGATTGACGGTCGCGACGAGGCAATCGGTGAAACTGTCGGTCGTGAAATAATAATGGAAGACCGTCTGCACCGTCTCGACCACATAGGCGGAAGAAAGCCCCGGGTAGGGCGAAAAGCGCAGCGCTGGCACCTGTTCCTGTAAATTCTCGGCAAGGTGCAGCACGGCGCTGCGATCCGCGCCAAAGACCAGAGCCTGGGTCATCTCCACGAAGGCGAGAGCAGCAGCATCCGACAGCGGATGATGATGGGTGATATGGCATTGGGCGATGGTCCAGGCCTTGGCGTCCTCGCGCCGGCCGAGTGTCGCGAGGGCGATCGGCAAGACCCGCATGGCTGCCCCATTGCCCGCATCGCCGTCGGAGGGTGGGCCTGCGAGCGTGCCCTGGGCAATATAGCGCCTGATCCCGCGCCGACAGGTGTTGCCGACATCGACAGGCCCCGCTTTGAGCCAGTCGGCGAATTCCTCGCAAATGTCGCGGACATCGCAGGTGCCGCGCCGGATCAGGGATCGGCCGAGCGCGAGCGACATTTCGGTATCGTCCGTCACCTGGCCGGGCTTCAGCCGCAGCCAGCCGCCGCCCGAGATGGTGCGATGAACCCCATGCGTGCTGGCGATCTCCTCTTTGGTCATGACTTCGACCGTGGCGCCCAAAGCATCGCCCGTGGCGAGGCCCAGAAAGGCTCCTAAAGCGCGGTCGATGGCATCTGTCGAAATGAGCGGCATGTCCGGTCCGCCGGCAAGAGTCGCGCCGCTGGTGGGCGGGCGGAGGCGCATCCGCGCTTACATCATGCTGGTGCGTGCGAGATAATCGCCGCCGATGACGAGATATTCGCTCTCACCCTTGAGCGCATGCATCGGCAGGAGTGTGTTGAAGAAGACGAGCTTCTGCAGCGGCACGTCGACGGTGAGAATGACGTCGCCGAAACAGGTGGCGACGTCGCGTTCGCGTGTAAAGGAGACAAGATTGTTGAGACGCATTACGACCCGCTTCTTATCGAGCCGCCGCGTGATCAGGTGCTCGTCGAACCCGTTGACGCCACGGTAAAGGGTGAGATGGGTCTTGTTCGCATGCAACTGCGGCGCTGCCCATTGACAGAATTCATAGAGGAGATCGAGCTGCACATAGATGGAATTATTGTGGAAGCGGCTCGCCATTTTTTCTTCGACATAAGAGGTCCAGGCGCCGGTCGCAATCCGGCAGATTGGCTCTTTGTGAAAAGTCGGGAAGATCCCGAACCGGCTTTCTGTCCAGCCTTTGAGGACCGCGCCCTCCGCCGCATTGCTGTTAAAACCCCAGCCGCGGATGAGATCGAGATAGGAGGAGCGATAGCGTCGCGCTGCCGTGCTCGGACGAGGACGGACGACCTGCTGCTCGGGCTCGAGTGCGAACATGGCTTTCGTATAGCTGTCGAAGGCTTGGCCGGCTTCCACGATCCCGCTGGCCAAAGCCAGCATTTCGAAAAGCCTGGGGTTCATCTCCCGCACGCCGGAAATATGAACCGGGCATGGTTCGTCATTAAAATCGCAGCTCGCCAGGAAATCAGTGGGCAGGCCGACGAGATTGGTGGAATGGCCGATTGTGCGTGGCGGGTCGCCGATTTCCTCAGCTTCTTCGGTGAGGGTCTCGGACACGGCCTTGCCTTTTGCGGTCGCCACAGATGCCGCCCCAGTTTGGGCTCGATGAGCCAGCCGAATATTCAAGCATCGCCCTATGGAAAAGGCTGTCGGTCTCATCCAAAGCCGAGTCTGCTCGCGCTGAAATTCTATCACAGCAACGGGCGATCGTGCGAAGGCATCTGATTGTTATGATGTGTTGGCCAGTGCGCTGCGAACGCGAAGCGCACAAAAAAAGAAGCTGAAGCATCCTCGCTGACGCGGGAATGCCTCAGCTTAAGGCCAAGGATACGCGACAGAGCACGCCGCGCCCCATAAGGGAAGGCAAATGTACATTCGGATATATAAATTTGTAATAGCCAAACCAATGCTGCGACAATATGTCCAATTTCACTTTTTGATGAAGAGCCTCCGCCTCACGTCAAACGCATTTGCAAGCCCAACGGCTCGAAGCGCGCCACTCGAGATCCGAGTCCGACAGGCGGCCAAGGCTCTGCGTTCTATTTCGCTGGAGCAGTGCAGGGATTGAGCGTGGCGGCGCGTCTGAGGCCGAGGATCGTTCCCGTCGGCGTATAGTCGATGCCGCCGCGCGAGGCCATATCATGCGCATTGGTCGGGGTGGCCGGTGCCCTGAGTTTTGCCAGGGCACGGACGATGATGCCGTCCTTTTTTGAAGCATGATGGAGAAGATCGGCACTGGCGACACTGAGCACAGCAATCACGGACAATGCGAGCGCCAAGCTTTCGAAACTCGAAGCCACCTCGTGTCTCCAAAACCGCCGCAGGATCGACATGCCCCTCGCCCTTCTTACTAGAGCATGTCCCGGAAAAGTTGGCTCAACTTTTCCATTATTTTAGACATCGGATATATTCGATGTCTCATTGATGAAGGACATGCTCTAATTGTTTGATGTAGAGCCGATTTGATCCATGTGATCGGGATCGGCTCTAGGATCATGCAAGGATGCGAGGCGATGGTTAATGGAAGGTTGATGCGAAGCTGAAAATTGCCGCTTTGAGCTGACCTGAGGACCACTTTATCGACGGCTATCCAACGAGAACTTACACCACCACCAGTTCGACGGCGAAGGGCGCCCGCTCCTGAATGAAAGTGAAGCGCGCATCGGGCTTATTGCCCATCAGCCGTTCGACGGAATCAGCTGTTTCCGTCTTCTCTTCGGGCATGATGGTGACGCGCAAGAGAGAGCGCGTGCGCGGGTTCATGGTGGTTTCCTTCAATTGCGCCGGCAGCATTTCACCGAGGCCTTTGAAGCGGCTTACCTCGATCTTGCCGCGGCCGGTGAGAACATTTTTGACGATCTCTTCGCGATGGGCTTCATCGCGCGCATAGGCATGGGTCGCGCCCTGCGTCAGCCGATAGAGCGGTGGTACAGCGAGATAGAGGTGCCCGCCATCGATGAGCTTCGGCATTTGCCGATAGAAGAATGTGATGAGCAGCGATGCGATATGCGCGCCGTCGACATCCGCATCGGTCATGATGATGATCTTCTCGTAGCGGAGATCCTCATCCTTATATTGGGTGCCGCTCCCGCAGCCGAGCGCCTGGATGAGATCGCCGAGCTGCTGATTGGCGGCGAGCTTATCGCGCGTGGCGCTAGCGACATTCAGAATCTTGCCGCGCAAGGGCAAGATGGCTTGGTTCATACGGTCGCGCGCCTGTTTCGCCGACCCGCCGGCTGAATCGCCTTCAACAATAAATATTTCAGAGCCTTGCGCCGCATTATTCGTGCAATCTGCGAGCTTTCCGGGTAAGCGCAGTTTGCGCCCCGCGGTTTTGCGGGCGACGTCTTTTTCCGCCCGGCGGCGCAGCCTCTCGTCGGCGCGCTCGATGGTGAAATCGAGCAGGCGCAAGGCAGCGGAAGGCGAGGCGGCGAGCCAATGGTCGAAGGCATCGCGCAATGTCGTTTCGACGATGCGGGAGGCTTCCTGCGTCATCAGGCGGCTTTTGTTCTGGCCCTGAAATTCCGGCTCGCGCAGAAACACCGAGATGAGCGCGGCGCAGGAGGTCATGACATCGTCACTGGTGAGCACGGCGGCGCGCTTGGCCTGGCCGATGCGCTCGGCATGATCCTTGAGGCCACGGAGCAGAGCCGTGCGCAGCCCCGCTTCATGCGTGCCACCGTCCGGTGTCGGAATGGTGTTGCAATAGGAATGGACGAAGCCGTCGTCTTCGGCGAGCCAGGCGATGGCCCATTCGAGCGATCCATGGCCGGCATCTTTCTCGACCTTGCCGGTGAAGATCTGTTCGGCGACGAGTTCCTTGCCCTCGATATCTTGGGCGAGATAATCCTTGAGCCCGCCCGGAAAATGGAAGACGGCTTCGGCCGGAATCTCGCCCGTCGGATCGAGGATGGCCGGCGCGCAATGCCAGCGGATCTCAACGCCGCCGAAGAGATAGGCTTTGGCGCGCGCCATCTTGAAAAGGCGGGTGGGCTTGAATTTGGCTGCCTTGCCGAAAATATCCGGATCGGGCTTGAAGCGCACTTTTGTGCCGCGCCGGTTGGAGATCTTGCCGAGCGTTTCGAGCTTGCTCTTCGGATGCCCGCGCTCGAAAATCTGCCGATAGAGCATCTGCCCGCGCGCGACTTCGACCTCCAGCCGCTCGGACAGCGCATTGACGACGGAGACGCCGACGCCGTGCAGGCCACCCGAAGTCTGATAGGCGCCCGAATCGAATTTGCCGCCCGCATGGAGGGTTGTCATGATGACTTCGAGCGCGGATTTCTTCGGAAACTTCGGATGTGGATCGATCGGAATGCCGCGGCCATTGTCGGCCACGCTGAGAAAGCCGTCGGGCTCGACCGTCACATCGATGAAGCTCGCATGGCGGGCGACCGCCTCATCCATGGCATTGTCGAGAACCTCGGCGAAGAGATGGTGGAGCGCAGCTTCGTCGGTCCCGCCGATATACACGCCGGGCCGGC
>DAIESR010000457.1 GCA_027346205.1 Beijerinckiaceae bacterium | reverse complement strand
CTTGGCCTACGGACCATGCGCTCAGCGTTTTGCAGATCGGGTCGGGTCCGCTGACGCAGCATGTCTTCAACTTGCTGCGAAAGCGCGAAGCGCAGCTGACCATTTTTGATTCGGATCGGACGCGTCTCGAGCGGGCCAGACTGTCGCGCGAGCGGAATGCGGATATTCAATTTGTCGATGACCTCGCGAGTCTGTCCAATCGCGACTTCGATCTTGTGATCAGCACGGAGGCATTGCGCTGTCTCGGCCGGGATTCCGCAGCGTGGTCGGCACTCAAGCAGACGATGGGCAAGGCGGCGAGTTTTGCCGCGATCGAGCCGCTTCCGAGTCTGTTTCGCGAGCTGGTATTTGGCCTCGAGGCGGTGCGGTGGCAGATGGCGGAAACCGTCAAGGCCGGTCAGGCGGCATTTGCTGTAGGTCTGTCGACAGCGGCCTGGACGGGCGCACTGCGCGTCGCGGGCCTTGCGGATGTCGAGATCGATCGTGTCGAAACTGGTGCGGGCTCGGCTTTCTTGCTGACAGGCCGCACTGCCAGCGAGCGGCCACAAAAAGCCGGCGAAGACAGCGTGTTGATCGTCGGCGACGGGGATGCGCATGGCACTGAAATGGTGTCTGCCTTCGCGACCTTGCTGGCGTCGTCTGGCTTGCATGTGTCGATTGCGCTCGACACCGATCTGGCGGAGCAAAAAGCCAGTCCACAACACCTTGTTTATTTCGCCAGCGGCGTGGACCATCGCAGATCTAAGCGCTCGCTCGCCAAACAATGTCTGCGGCTGAAACTTTGCGCGGAGCAGCTTGGAACCGGTAAGGCGACGCTATGGCTGGTGACCCGTGGTGCCGTCGGCACAGGGGGCGGTAAGCCGGACCCGATCGCGGCGGGCGTCTGGGCGTTTTCGCGCACGCTCGCCAATGAGTTCCCGAATCTCACCGTGCGCCGGGTCGACCTGGAGCATGATCTTTCCGCTGAACAAGTCGGCGAGCGATTGCGCGATCTCGTGGTCTCGCGAACGGAGGAGACGGAAATTATCCTTACGCCGCTCGCGACGCGCGTGGTGCGCTTCGCGCCGGCGAGTGCCGACCGGACGGCGCTTCTGGGTAAGCCGGAAGCCGTGCTCCTGCAGAGAACCGGCGCTCACATCGACCGGCTCCATTGGACGGCGGCTGACAGGCGGCTACCCGGCGCCGGAGAAATCGAGATCGCGATTGCGGCAACGGGCGTCAACTTCCGCGACGTCATGCTGAGTCTCGGCCTCTTGCCGGAGGACATGCTCGAAGGCGGCTTTGCGGGGCCGACGCTCGGCCTCGAATGTGCTGGTCAGATCGTACGTGTGGGTGCCGAGGTCGGAGAGTTCCGGCCCGGCGATCGCGTCGTCGCTTTTGCCAAAGGCGCCTATGCATCGCATGTCACCGTGCCTTCCGCTCTCGTCGTTCCCTTGCCGGAGGGATTGACGATGGAAGCGGCAGCTACGATCCCAGTTGCCTTCCTGACGGCTTATTATGCTCTCGTCGAATGCGCCCGGCTGAAGCGCGGTGAATGGGTTCTCATCCATGGTGGTGCCGGCGGCGTCGGGCTCGCCGCGGTGCAGATCGCGCAATGGCAGGGAGCGCGCATCATCGCCACCGCCGGCACGCCGGAAAAACGGGCGCTTCTGAAATCGCTCGGCGTTGAGCATGTGTTCGATTCGCGCTCCGGCGCTTTCATCGACGGCGTGCGCACGGTCACCGGCGAAGGCGTCGCTGTGGTCTTGAACTCTCTATCGGGCGAAGCGATGGAGCGGAGCATTGCGGTGATGCGGCCTTTCGGCCGCTTCGTTGAGCTCGGCAAGCGCGACTATGTCGCCAATACCCACATCGGGCTGCGGCCGTTCAAGGCCAACCTCACCTATTTCGGTGTCGATCTCGACCAGCTGCTCTTGCAAGATCCTTTAATGGGACGGGAATTGTTCCATTCCGTTCTCGCCGGCTTCGCCAATGGCACTTTCTCACCCTTGCCTTATCGGGCCTTCGAGGCGCGCGAGATTACCGATGCGTTTCGGCTGATGCAGCAAGCCGGTCATATCGGAAAGCTCATCATCAGAGCACCGAAGCCCGAGGACGCAATGCTCGCGCCGCCGCCGGATTTTGCTGTTTCGGCGACAAGAACGCATCTGATCACAGGGGGGCTCGGCGGCTTCGGTCTTGAAACTGCGCGCTTTCTCGTTGAAAAGGGCGCGCGGCATATTCTTCTCGTCGGCCGTAGCGGCGCTTCCAGCAAGACCGCTGAAGACACGGTGTCCGAGTTCGTGGCGCAGGGCATCAATATACGCGTCGTAGCGCTCGACATTTCCGATAAGGCGGCGGTGCAAAGCCTCTTTTCGCTGCTGGGGCGTGAGATGCCGCCGCTCGCAGGCATCATTCACGCCGCTATGGTTCTTGAGGACGCGGCGATCGTCAATCTCGATGCGGAAAAGCTCGATCGCGTGCTGCGTCCCAAGGTGGCCGGCGCCGAATTGCTCGATCAGTCGACGGCGTCTATGGCGCTCGATTATTTCGTCCTTTTCTCGTCGGTTTCGGCAATGATCGGCAATCCGGGCCAAGGCGCTTATGTTGCCGCCAATGGCTATCTCGAAGGGTTGGCGCGTCGGCGTCGCTGCGCTGGCCTCCCTGCGCTGGCGATTGCTTGGGGTGCGATCGATAATGTCGGTGTTCTCAGCCGTTCGAAGACGACACAGCAGAGTCTCATGAGCCGAGCCGGCGTCAAACCGATGAATCCGCGCGATGCTCTGGTCGCTATGGCGCAGGCTCTCGCCCGTGGCGGCAGTCAACCCGACGACGCGGTGGTGGTTCTCGCCCCGATGAACTGGGCGACCGCGCGGACCCATCTGCCGGGGCTGCGCTCGCCGACCTATTCCGATCTCGCCCGGCAAGACCAAAGCGAATCGCATGACCTCGCGCGGCTCGACATTGCTGCTTTGCTTGCACAGGGTTCGGCCGAGACCGCTCGCAAAGTTGTGGCAGGTACGATCGTCGAAGAAGTTGCCCGCGTGCTGCGCCTGCCGCGCGAAGATGTCGTCCGTTCCAAGCCGCTGTCCGAAATCGGCCTCGATTCATTGATGGCGGTCGAATTGGCGTTGGCGCTCGAAGAGCGCTTCAGCCTCAAGGCGGCGCTGCCGCATGCCGCGAGCGGCTATTCGATCACAGAGCTTGCGGATCATGTGATCGGCCTTGCCACCGGCTCCGTATCCGAGGATGACGTTGTCGCGCGCGGCCTCATCGACCGCCACCTCGGCGGCGAAATGGACTCTCAAGCGCTGGAGCCGGCCGCGGCGAAGGTCAGACAGAAGAGCCGCACTCTGAAGAGGCCGCTGCATTAGAGCGTGTCCCGGAAAAGTTGATAGACTTTTCCGACAAAGGACACGCTCCAAGTATTTGAAATAGAGCATCTCGTCGATCAGGCATCGGCAATGTTCGATGCCTGAGCTATCGGACGCGTCGTGCAGCCTTTCCGGAAGGCTGCTCGCCGGGCTCGGCGATCCGATTACAGCTTCGTTGTGCCTCTCTGCTCCAGAAAGGCTTGATGCTTGCTCAGAAGCGCGCCCTCGAGAGCTTCGGCGATCAGCTGCCGCGTTTCGGTAATGCCGTAAAGCGCGACGAAAGAGCCGAAGCGCGGCCCGCGGCTTTCACCGAGCAGCACTTGATAGAGCATGTTGAACCATTCATTCGAGACGCCCGGACGTTCCGGCGTCGCGCTTTTCGCCTTCAGATCCTGATAGCGTGGAATCGGCCGGGCGATATCGTAGAGCGCCGTCTGAATATCTTCGGCGCTCACCTGAGGCGGAAGAGCGGCGAGCATATCCGACAATTGCGTGAGGGCCGAGGCCTCGACTTCGTCCGGCGCGCGATAGCTTTTGTTCGGCCGCACGAAATCACGGAAATAGCGGACCGCGTAAGTGACGAGCTGATCGAGCCGGGGATGACTCCGCGGCGAGACCTCGGCCGCATAGCGGCGCAGAAATCCCCACAACACTTGCGGGTCTTCGCTATTGGCGACGGCCGCGAGATTGAGCAGCATGCCAAAGGAGATCGTCGTGCCGCTGCCTTCATGGCGCAGCAGTTCCGGGGCCGGCGGCTCGCCCGAATGCATGTGCCAGACGGGATTGCCCAGGTGCTCCTTATTGTCCTGGCGCGGATAGGCCTCCAGAAACGTGAGATAATCATCGACCGTGCGCGGGATCACATCGAAATAGAGCCGCTTCGCAGCCGTTGGCTTTTGATACATGAAGAGCGATAGGCTCTCCGGGCTCGCATAGGTGAGCCATTCATCGATCGTCAGGCCATTGCCTTTGGATTTCGAGATCTTCTGGCCCTTCTCGTCAAGGAATAATTCGTAATTGAAGCCTTCCGGCGCCGATCCGCCGAGCGCGCGGACGATCTCGCCGGAGAGCTTGACCGAATCGATCAAATCCTTGCCAGCCATTTCATAATCGACGCCGAGGGCAAACCAGCGCATGGCCCAATCGGGCTTCCATTGCAATTTGCATTTGCCGCCCGTGACCGGTGTCACGAAGCTCTCGTTGGTTTCTGGATCATGCCATGTGATCGTGCCGGCTTGCGCGTCGGCGGCATCGATCGGCACTTGCATGACGATATTGGTATGCGGATGGATCGGCAGAAAGGGCGAATAGGTCGCCGCCCGCTCCTGCCGAAAGCTCGGCAGCATGATCGCCATCACGGCTTCATAACGGGCGAGCAGGCGCATGAGCGCGGCATCGAAACGGCCGGACGTGTAATAATCCGTTGCGGAAGCAAATTCGTAATCGAAGCCGAAAGCGTCGAGGAAGGCACGCAGTCGCGCGTTATTATGGGCGCCGAAGCTCGAATGTGTGCCGAATGGATCGGGCACCTGCGTCAAAGGCTTGCCGAGATGGGCGGCGACAAGCTCGCGGTTTGGAATATTGTCGGGAACCTTGCGCAAGCCGTCCATATCGTCGGAAAAAGCCAGGAGGCGCGTTTTCACCTCGTCGCCGGTGAGGACACGGAAGGCATGCCGGACCATGCTGGTGCGCGCGACCTCGCCGAAAGTGCCGATATGCGGCAGGCCGGACGGTCCATAGCCGGTCTCGAAAAGCACTTCGGTCTTGCCGGTTTTCTCGATCCTCTTGACGATTTTTCGCGCCTCTTCGAATGGCCAGGCGTTGGAGCTGCGGGCGGCATCGAGAAGAGAGAGTGGCGGGTTGGCCGGCGTGGCGGCGGAAGACATGGCATTTCCTTGAACGCGATTGAAAGATCAGCGAGGGCCGATCGGATGGATGCCCCTCTCTGGAGCCGATGTCGATGCGCATGGAATACGCCCGCGCCCTTTTTGGCGTCCCGCAAGACACGCGCCGCGCCGAAGCTCAGGCGATGAACCCGGGACAAATCGGCTCTCTTTCAAATGGATAGAGCATCGCCTTCATCAATGAGACATCGGATATATCCGATGTCTAAAATAATGGAAAAGTCTATCAACTTTTCCGGGACATGCTCTAGGAAACTCGCCTCGGCAGGTCAATCGGCTGTTGCGGCGCATTGGCCGGCTGGTTTCGAACGTCCAGCAGGGTCTCCTCCGCGCGACCTGCGGCCGAGGCCATGCTCCGTCTTGCACCAGTGAT
>DAIESR010000452.1 GCA_027346205.1 Beijerinckiaceae bacterium | reverse complement strand
GATATCTCGGTCGCGCCGCTGTCCTCGTCGTCCTTCTTTTTCGTCTTATAGATATCAAACTTATAATCGCGCAGGCGCATACCCTCGGCAAATTCCGCCGCGGCGGCAGCCGGGTCCTGCGGGACGCGCGGCGGATCGAAGGCGACAAGGGCGCAAGCGCCAGCGCCGAGCCGGCCGAGCACATAGCCGCCGAGGCCGATATAATCAGCGGGCTTTTCAACGACGTCTGTGGGCTTTTCGGCGCTCTCCTTGCCGGCAGCGCCCTTGGCCGCCTTGCCCTGTTCCTTGGCCGGCTCATCAGAGGCGGTGCCTGTCCCGATCACCAGCAGACGATCCGCGGCAAAGCCGGAAGGCGCAATAATATCGAGCGCCGATTGCTCCTTGCCTTTGAATTTCGTGGCGCCGGCGGCGCGCTTGATCAGGGCCTCTCCCTCCGCACCGATCAAATTGCGGGTCGTGGGGCCGAAGGCGAAATCCACTCCCATGAAAATCACCAGCGTTTGCGCCGGCTTGGCCTTGCCGCCGCGCTTCGACGCGGCATGCGGCGGCGTCTGGGCCGTCAAGGGCGCCAGCGCGACAAAATCAATTTTGACGGGGTGAGACATTTGCCTATCTTCCTGGAAACATTTCGGCCGCGAGTCGCCGCGACGAATATGGTGCTCGTTTGCCATCATGTTGATCGCAGGCAGACGGTGCAAGTGCGCAGAACGTCCGACGCCCGCGATTTCGTTGCTGGATACCCCGCGAAAAGCATGCCGATACCGGAAAATGCGCGCCGCCACGCCCGGAGAGGGGATGGCGCCCGCGTGCGACGCGCCACGTGACACCGCCGCCACGCTCGCGCGCATTTGCACGGGTTGAGGCCCCAAAAGGCTCCAAGCCGCTTGCGCCGAGGAGCGCGACTTTGTAACCAATCTGTAAGGTGGTGTGATCAGCCCTCGCAGACCAAGCCTGCGGGACCTCGGAGCATGTTCCGAGGCATTGATTTTGAACGTTTTCTTCGCGACCGGCTCTTCGTGGAGGGCCGGGCCGAAACCCGGATTTTATGCGTCAGGAGCAGCCGGCCCATGAAATCGGGGCTTTCGCGCGGCAACCGTAACGGTGGAAGCTCATCCGGCTTCCGCCACAACGCAGGGAGTGGCATTTTGGGAGGCTTTTCCGAGCCTCGAAAGGACAGTGCCCCTGAGGTTCCCTCGCAGAAAGAGTTGCGCTCGTTTCCGATCCTCGAGTCACGATTGGCCGCGACGGCTGCCCAATCCGACTTACGGACGCGCGCGGCAATGAGAGCACTGGAGTCATCGATAGCACTGGAGTCATTGGCCTCGGCTCGGCCGGATCGGCCGACAGCAGACCTGTCTCGGAGCTACCCATGATCGGCGCCACGCTCGGCCGCTATCTGTCGCTGCGTTTCTTCAACACGATCATGCTCGTCTTTCTGACCATTTGCGGGATGATCTATGTCGTCGATTTCGTGGAAATGTTGCGCCGCGCCGGCGATAGACCGGGCATCACGGCGAGCTTCATCGCCTTTTTTTCGTTCCTCCGGACGCCTTCGGTCGCCGAACAGATCCTGCCTTTCTGCGTGCTCTTCGGCACGATGGCTGCTTTCATCGATCTGACCCGCAAGCTCGAACTCGTCGTGGCGCGGGCCGCCGGCGTCTCGGTATGGCAGTTTCTCGTGCCGCCAGTTGCGATCGCCCTGCTCATCGGGATAGGGTCGGTTATGCTCATCAACCCCATATCGGCCGAGATGAAGCAGCGCGCCGATCGGATCGAGATGGAGCTATTTGGCCGCCCTGGCCAGCGCGAGGGCAGCACGAGCTTATGGATGCGGCAGACAAGCGTCGACGGGCAAGCCATCCTGCACGCCGACGAATCGAAGGACGGCGGGATCGTGCTGACCGGCGTCACCGCCTATGTCTATGATCGGGATGGACATTTCGAGGCCAAGGTCGTGGCGGACCGTGCCAAGCTTCTGCCTGGGGTCTGGAAGCTGAACAATGCGCTGATTTCGGCACCTGGCGAAGAAGCGCTGCGGGTTGGCACTTATCTGCTGGCCAGCAATATCGCGCCTGACCATCTTGCGGAGACGTTTTTGACGCCGGAATCTGTGCCATTCTGGTCATTGCCTCGGGTTACCCGGGAAACTGACAAGGCCGGGCTCGATTCCACCAGTTACAGCTTGCAATTTCAAACGCTTCTAGCGAGACCTCTGCTTCTCGTCGCGATGGTCCTGATCGGCGCGGCATTTTCGTTAAGATTTTTCCGCTTTGGTGGGATCGGCAAGATGGTTGGCGGCGGGATCGGCGCGGGCTTCGTGCTCTACCTCTTGACGAAATTGGTCGCCGATCTCGGCGCCTCGGGTCTTTTGAGTACTTCTGTGGCGGCCTGGTCACCAGCTGTCGTCGGCAGCATGCTGGGAGCCCTTGCTCTCCTGCAGCGGGAGGACGGTTGATGGGGCGGCGTTTTTGCCCCACGGGTCGATTTGTCTTTGCGCCTTGCAGGCGCCACATAGCCGCTATGGCTGGATCACGCGCGACATCTCGTCGGGGTGGAGCGGTTCTTTTTGCGTTTTTCGTCACATGTTTCTCGCTGGCCTTCGCCATCGGACCAGGAGCGCCCGCGCTCGCCCAGACAGGCTCTCCCCGGGCGCACCAAGCGCAAAACGCCGAGAAAAAGCCGAAAATGTTCATCGAGGCGGACACGCTCGTGAACAACCAGGACAAAAACACGGTCACAGCAAAGGGCAATGCGCGCATCTACTACAAAGGCAAGAGCCTCGAGGCGGACCGCGTCGTCTATGACCGCAACACCAACCGAGTTTATGCCGAAGGCCACGCCAAGCTGACCGAGCCCGATGGCACGATCCTGCACGCCCAGCGCTTGGATCTCACGCAGGATTTTCGCGATGGCTTCATCGAAAGCTTGCGGGCCGACACCCCGAACAAGACCTATTTCAGTTCCCCGCGGGCCGAGCGGACAGACGGCGACACGACCGTCTTCGACAAAGGCACCTACACAGCCTGCGAGGTCTGCAAGGAGAACCCGGACAAGCCGCCATTGTGGAGGATGCGCGCCCTGCGCATCATCCACAATAACGAAGAGAAAATGGTTTATTATACCAACGCTTGGCTTGAATTTGTCGGCGTGCCGATCGCTTTTTTTCCGGTTCTCTCTTCGCCCGACCCGAGCGTGATGCGCAAATCGGGACTTCTGGCGCCGCATTTTCTCCAGAACAACTATCTCGGCCAGGGCGTCTCCTTACCGATCTTCTGGGCACTCGCTCCGAATTACGATGTGACCTTGACGCCCACCTACTTCACCCGGCAAGGCTTTTTCGGCGATATCTATTGGCGCCACCGATTGGCCAACGGCTCATATTACGTTCGCGCAAATGGGATCATCGAACAAGAGCCCGGGGATTTTCCTGCCACGCCCTATGGCGCCGGCAATCATAAAGTCCGCGGCGAGCTCGAAAGCAAAGGTGAGTTCCTGATCGCGTCCCAATGGAAGTTCGGCTGGGAATTCGCTCTGCTGAGCGACAAATGGTATATTAACGATTATAAAGTGCCGACCGACACTGTTTCCTCGCTTTATTACATCAGCGACTCGACCTCGACCCTTTATCTGACAGGACAGGGTAATCGCAGCTATTTCGATTTACGCGGCTTCTATTTTCAGGGCCTGGGAAGTCACGATTATCAGCCCGAGCAGCCGATCGCCCATCCGGTTTGGGATTACAATCGCACATTCGATCTCGACCCAGCCAAGACCCATGGCATTGGTGGCGAAGTCGAACTCGACTTCAACCTGACCAGTCTTTCAGCGGCGGCGGCGAGCTATGAATCGGTCGGCGCGCACGAATATGACAAGGCCTTTGGCCTCTATGACATCTGCACCAAATATCAGCCCGGCACGACTGCCGGCTCCTGCCTGCTGCGCGGCATCGGCGGCGGCTATACTCGCGTGACCGCGGATGCGTCCTGGAAACGCAAATTCATCGATCCACTGGGCGAAGTCTGGACACCCTTTACCTTCGCTCACCTCAACGGCCAGTGGCTCGATCTCGACACGAGCCGCAGTTATGGATTTGCCTCGGCCTCGGGCACCTCGACCTTCAGCAATGCATCGCAGGCGAATTTCCTCGGCGCTACCAATGCGGCCTATGGCTATGTCGTGCCGGGTG
>DAIESR010000434.1 GCA_027346205.1 Beijerinckiaceae bacterium | reverse complement strand
GCTGGAGATAGACGTCGCCCACAGCGGCGGCAAGGCCGCCCCGATCATCATCAGCGAGAGGAAAAACCGCAACCGCATAGCCTTTGAATTCTCTGCCGCTGAACGCTCCTCGAATTGCGCTTTGTCACCAAACTGAGCATGTCCGGCGTGCGGACCGCCTCTACCCATTGGGCCAAGAGGTCATGGCCGACTTCTTCAGCCATCTGCATGCGCCTGGAGAAAGCGCCTTTATGCAGGTCGACTCTATCCCCAGCTGTCCATCGGTGCGAGAAAACTCAACCCCGGTGAAGGCCAAACACGAAGGCAAGCTCAGCCCTGGCGCGCCTTATACCGCTTCTGAACCTTGTTGATGATATAGACACGTCCCTTGCGACGGACCAACTGGTTGTCGCGGTGACGCGTGCGCAAGGACTTGAGCGAATTGCGGACTTTCATAGGGCCGACCCTTTCACGAAACTCGACCGGCCAGGTTTCACGACGAGCTCGGCCAGCGCAGTCGAAGCCGCGCATGAAGTGATCTCTAGGCGGCAATAGCCAAGCCAAGAGACGCCAATGCTTCGGCGCGCTCCGGAAGCCGGGCATATGCCCGATTTGCCGAGAAGGATCAAGCCGAAAGACGTGCCTTTCGCGCGAACCCGACACGATAGCTGTGGCGTATTTATTGCTTAACTAATGGCCTACGTCCGTCCGCAGTCTCCCCTACCGTCGAATGGCTCATCGATTGAGCAAAACTGGGGATGAGCAAAACCAGAGGTCGAACAGTGTCGTTTGGCCGTTCTGCCTATCTGAAGGGCAGTCACGCGACAACCTGTTGCGAGCGCTTCGAGACCGATCTTTTTCGGTCAGGTGTGGGCCTGGCATTCTCCGGATGCGCGAAGGCCCAGATGCGCGGAGACAATGACGTCTTCGATTGATTTCAACTTTGACCACGGCACAAGAATTGCGCCGTGCGCGGAAACGGTCGCGTAAAGCATCATCACGTGGCAGCACATATCGCCATGGGTGAAGCGGCGGCGCGTCATGACGCAATGCCAAAGAGTGCAATGCCAGGGGTCGAAAAATGAAGAACGAAGACGTCGAGATCGTGAAACGGACGCTTGCCCGCATCATCCCGCCGCGTCCCGAAGGCAACAGCGAGCTGATCCTGCAGCGCTACACGAAGGCTCTTTACGAGGCTAACAAGGTGCTCGGGGATCTTTTCTATGCGCGCTTGTTCGAAATAGCGCCGGAGACGCGAGAGCTCTTCAAAGGCGATATGGAGGCCCAAAACCAGAAGTTCGTGAACATGCTGGTCTTGCTGACCCGTAGCATGAATCGCCTGCACGACACGCTCAACACCATGCAGGAGCTGGGCGTTATTCACATGAAGGCCGGCGTCAAAATCACCGATTATCAGCCCTTCCTGTCAGCCCTGTTGTGGTCGCTGCGTCAAAAGCTGGGCGAAGAGGATTTCAACGACAACGTAGCCAAGGCCTGGATCGCCGTGTTGTCCCGCATAGCGGGCATCATGGTCAATGCCGCCTATCCGGAAGCGCGCGGCATTACTCAGGCGGAGGAGACGGCAAATAATGCTACCGCCGCTGAAGAGCCGCCGCCGGCTTCGGCAAGTAATGACGCGTAGCACGAGGCTGCCGCTCGGTGCGGCAGTTTCAACTTGGCCGTAGCCACTGCGAAAAGCACATGAGCAGACCGCTTGGCCCTAGAGCATACTGATTTTAAGCGTTTTCTTCTCGATCGGATGAATCTATCCGATCGGAAAACGCTCTCGGACATAGACAAAAGCGTCATGGGTAGTGCCTGAGGCAATGCCCATGATTGAAAAGACCGGCAAGCTCCAGAGGAGCTGGCTTTGGAGCTTGATAGCATCGAATCAAAGTGCAATCAGGCTCGGGAATCTTTGTTTTGCAGCGTGATCCCAATCGAAACGTCGAGCTGACTGTTCGGGATCATGCTTTTGGAAATCGGCGCCCGGCTGCCTCATGCCCGACGCCAATGCGTTGAAATGATCACGCAAGGATGCGGCGCGGACATCGGAGTTCGCCCGCCAACGAAAGAGCACTCACCTTTTGAGCGCATCAGGCCAACGCCGGCCGATGCAAGACAGCGCAGCAGGCAACCACGCTTGCGTCGTGGCGGCTGATCGCTTGTGCTCCGATACCCCGGGGCCGGGTCGCTTCAAGGTGAACGCGCCCAGGCTCCAAGTCTTCATTTTGACGCATGTTCTCATCCGAAAAGTCGGGCCGACTGTTCGAGATGATACGCGCTATCGGAAAAGTGAATGGGCCGGCCGCGGCCACGCCATAATCTTGGAGGACTTCTATGAACGGCGATTTTACGCCCGAGCAAAAGCGATATCTTGAAGGTTTTGCTTCCGGCCTGCAGATCGTGCGGGCCGGGCGCGGCGACGCGGCCTTTTCCCCCCCAGAGGCCGCGGCGCCTTCAGCCACAGCCTCGGTTCCGGCAAGCGGCCCCGACGCGGCGCATTTTGCCGCCATGGCTCGCTTCGAGGCCAATGGCCAGAAATTGTCCGATCCGGAAAAATGGAAGCGCGAGCTCCATCCCTTCGACGCCTATGCGCGTCTTGAAGACCAAGCCGCACGCCACGAATTTCCGAAGCCGCCGGATAATTTCCGCTGGCGTTACCACGGCCTCTTCTATGTCGCGCCGGCGCAGGAAGCTTACATGTGCCGGCTGCGAATCCCGCAAGGCATTCTCAAACATTGGCAATTGGCTGGGCTTGCCGATATCGCCAACCGCGATGCCCACGGCCATGCGCATGTGACGACGCGCGCCGGTCTGCAAATGCGCGAAATAGCGGCCGCGGACGCCGTGCATGTGCTCGAGGATATCCTCGACCTCGGCCTGTCCTCGCGCGGCGCCGGCGCCGACAATATCCGCAATGTGACAGGCGATGCGACGGCAGGCATCGATCAGCAGGCGCTGATCGACACGAGACCGCAGGCCCGCGCCTGGCATTTCCACGTTCTGAACGATCGCTCGCTCACTGGCCTGCCGCGCAAATTCAATGTGGCCTTCGACGGAGGCGGCGCGATCCCGACGCTCGAAGACACGAATGACATCGGCTTCCAAGCCATTGAAGTGCAGACGGGCGCCGCGATGCCGCCCGGCCTCTATTTCCGTGTCGTTCTGGGCGGCATTACCGGCCATAAGGATTTCGCCCGCGACACGGGCGTCGTGATCAAGCCTGAAGAGACGACGCAAGTCGCCGATGCGATCGTGCGCGTCTTCATCGATCACGGCGATCGCACTAACCGCGCCAAGGCGCGCCTCAAATATCTTCTCGACTCCTGGGGCTTCGATAAGTTTCTCGCGGCGGTCGAGGGAAAGCTCGGGCAACCCTTATCACGCGTCGACGAAGCCTTTGTGGCGCCGCGGCCCATGCAGAGCCGGCAGGCGCATGTCGGCGTCCATCGCCAGCGGCAAGATGGCCTTTTTTATCTCGGCGTGGTTCTCCCGGTCGGCAAGCTCACCTCGGCACAGATGCGCGAACTCGCCAATATTGCCCGCAGCTGCGGCGACGGCGACATCAGGCTTACCGTCTGGCAGAATCTGCTTCTCTCCGGCATTGCCGAAGACCGCTTGCAGGAGGCGCAGGAGCGGATCGAAAAAGCCGGTCTCGACTGGAAGGCTTCGAGCATTCGCGCTGGCCTCGTCGCCTGCACGGGATCGCGCGGCTGCCGATTCGCCGGCGCCGACACCAAAGGACACGCCGAGGACATCGCCCGATGGTGCGAGAGCCGTGTCCGCCTCGATCAGCCCATCAATATCCATCTCACCGGCTGCCATCATTCCTGCGCGCAGCATTATATTGGCGATATAGGTCTCATTGGCGCCCGCGTCGCCATAAACGACGATGGCGATACTGTTGACGGCTATCATGTCTTTGTCGGCGGCGGCTTCGGCTCGGACGCCGCGATCGGTCGCGAACTCGTCCGAGACGTGACAAGCGAGAAGGCGCCCCAGCTCGTCGAGCGCCTGCTCCAGGCCTATCTCGCCGGACGCATCGATGCGTCCGAGAGCTTCCATCAATTTACCGCACGGCATGAGATCGGCGCGCTTCAAAAAATCGTCGAAGAAATGTCGGAAGAGGAGATCGATGCATGAGCTTTTCTGCCCCGCCCCATGCCACGATTCCGCTACTGCCGGAGAATGCGCCTTTCAGCCCGGAGCAGCGCGCTTGGCTGAACGGCTTTCTCGCCGGCCTCTTCGCGCCCAGCGCCATGCCCATAGCGGCGGATGCCGCGACCGCTTTCGTCAACCCCGGCAACGCGCCGCAGGCGGACGCCGACGACGGCGCGCCTTGGCATGATCCCGCCCTGTCTTTCGAAGAGCGGATGCAGCTCGCCGAAGGGCGCCCGCTGCGCCGCAAGCTGATGGCTGCCATGGCGCAGCAGGATTGCGGCCAATGCGGCTATATGTGCGAAACTTACGCCGATGCGATCGCAAACGGTGCTGAGCAACGCTTGAATCTTTGCGTGCCCGGCGAGAAGACGACTTTGCGCGCCCTCAAAACTCTCGTCGAAGAGCACCCTGCTGCGACGACGCCCGCCGTGCTTGCGGCGAAGAGCGCGGTGGCCGCGCGTCCGGCCCCCGCCAAAGTGCTCGGCTATTCGCGGGAAGCACCGGCCGAGGCGAGATTTCTCTCACGCCGCAAGCTCACCAAGGAAGGCTCCGAAAAAGCTGCCTATCATATCGAATTCGATCTCTCGACAAGCGGCCTCGAATATACGGTCGGCGACAGTTTCGGCATCTATCCGCAGAATGATCCGGCGCTCGTCGATGCGGTTCTCGCCGCCATTCATGCGCCGCCGGACTTTCCGATCATGGATCGAACTCTGCGCGAGATGCTCTTGAGCGACGTCTCGCTTGGCGCTGCGCCCGATGCCTTGTTCGAGCTCCTCTCCTATATCACCGGAGGCGAACGCCGGCAGAAGGCCAAGCAGCTCGCCAAGGGCGAAGATCCCGACGGCGACGCGGCAACGCTCGACGTGCTCGGCGCATTCGAGAAGTTTTCAGGCGTCCATCCCGATCCCGAAGCTTTGGTCGAATGTCTCGATCCGCTGCAGCCACGGCTTTATTCCATCTCGTCTTCGCCAAAGGCTGTCCCTGGTCTGCTCAGCCTCACCGTCGATCATGTGCGCTATTTCGTCGGCGGACGTTTGCGCCAAGGCGTCGCCTCGTCATATCTCGCCGAACGGATCGCAGAGGGTGCAAAGCTCAAAGCCTATGTGCAACGCGCGCATGAGTTTGCTTTGCCGGCGCGCGGCGACACGCCGATCATCATGATCGGCCCAGGGACGGGCATCGCGCCCTTCCGCGCATTCCTTCAGGAACGACAAGCGCAAGGCGCGACAGGCGGCGCCTGGCTCTTCTTCGGCCATCAACGTCAGGCGACGGATTTCTTCTATGAAGAAGAAATCGCGGAATTTCAGAAACAGGGCGCGCTGACCAATCTGTCGCTCGCCTGGTCGCGCGACGCCGACAAAAAGGTCTATGTGCAAGACAGGCTGCGCGAGGCCGGCTGGACGATCTGGGAATGGATCGCGCGCGGCGCACATCTCTATGTCTGCGGCGATGCTTCACGCATGGCAGGCGATGTCGAAAGAACCATCATCGACATTGTCGCCGAACACTCGCGCCGAGATGCGGACTCTGCCCGCCAATTCGTGCAGGAGATGAAAAAAGGCGGCAGCTATCAGACGGATGTGTATTGAGGGGGCGCGAATCCTGGGGGTTTCATCCTTCTCCCGCACGCAAGTCGGCTGTTGCCGACTTGCGCATCCTAAAATGCCGAACTCGGGCATGCCCGAGTTCGGTGGGAGAAGGAAACGCGTGGCAGCCGCTTACGCCTTAGCGGGCGCAGCCGGGATGTGATACTCGACGCCCTTGGCAGCCAGCGTGCTCGCAAGCTCGCCCGACTGGAACATCTCGCGGACGATGTCGCAGCCGCCAACGAACTCGCCCTTGATGTAGAGTTGCGGGATCGTGGGCCAGCTGGAGAAGGTCTTGATGCCCTGACGGATCTCGTCACTCTCGAGACAATTCACATGCTCGTAATTGACATCGAGATGGTGAAGGATCTGCACGAGCTGGCCGGAGAAGCCGCATTGCGGGAAGTTCGGCGTGCCCTTCATGAAGAGCACCACATCGTTCTTGTCGACGATGGACTGAATGAAGTCATTAATGGCTGACATGGCCGTGTCCTTTCGGATTTCTGACGGCTTCGGCGAGAAGCCCGGGGAAAGCGGAATGTACAGACTTATTTCGGCGCGAAAGTCTGGAGCTGAAGCGCATGGAGCACACCGCCCATGTGCTCGCCAAGCGCCTTGTAAACCAGCTGATGCTGCTGAAGCTTGCTCTTGCCGGTGAACTCGGAAGAAATAACCACCGCGGCCCAATGATCCTTGTCGCCGACGAGATCGGTGCACTGGACCTTGGCGTCCGGAATGCCTTCCTTGATGAGCCGCTCGATTTCAGATTGTTCCATAGGCATGGGAAGTGATCCTCGTCTCTCTGCGCCGAAGCGCAAGCAAAATATACGCCACAGCTCCCATCAGCCCTGCGCGCCCCGCATGAAGCCAGGGAGCCATTGCTCATGCTGCTGTTTCAGGTCATCCATGAATATGGCGGCCTCACCCGGAATGGTCAACGTATCGCCGCCTGTCGTGCCAATGATGAGGCAGGCTATGCCTTCGGCCAGAGCGGCGGCGCTGATGGCTTCGGCCTTTTCCGGCGCGGCAGTCAAAAGATAGCGAGCCTGATCTTCGCCGAAGAGAAAACCGTGCCGTGGAAGCGCCGGCTCAATGTCGAGTTTCGCACCTATATTGCCGGCGAGCGCCATTTCCGCAAGCGCGACAGCGAGCCCGCCCTCGGAGAGATCATGCGCCGCCGTCACCGCCCGATTGCGGACGAGGCCGCGTACAAAAGTCCCGTTCTTTTTCTCCACGGCGAGATCAACCGGCGGCGGGGCGCCGTCCTCGCGCCCGAAAATCTCGCGCAAATAGGCGGATGCGCCAAGCATGCCCGTCGTCGCGCCGATAAGCAGGATGGAATCGCCCGGCCGTTTGAACCCGATCGTCTGGGTCCGGCTCGCATCTTCCAAGACGCCGACGGCACCGATCGCCGGCGTCGGCGGGATCGCGCTGCCGACGCTCTCGTTATAAAGTGAGACATTGCCCGACACGATCGGGAAGTCGAGCGCCCGACAGGCCTCTCCAATGCCGTCGATGGCGGCAACGAGCTGCCCCATGATCTCGGGCTTTTCCGGATTGCCGAAATTGAGATTGTCGGTGACCGCGAGCGGCTCGGCGCCGACCACGGAAAGATTGCGCCAAGCTTCCGCAACCGCCTGCTTGCCACCCTCGAAAGGATCGGCGGCGCAATAGATCTCATTGACATCGACCGTGAGCGCCAAGCCCTTCGGCCCCTCGCCAATGCGGATGACGGCGGCGTCGCCGCCTGGCGCCTGGACGGTATTGCCGAGAATCAGATGATCATATTGCTCATAGACCCAGCGTTTCGAGCAGAGATCGGGGCTGCCCATGAGCCGGAGCAAAGCCTCGGCATTGGAGACAGGCGGAACCACATCTGTCGCCATGATCGGCATGGGTTTCAACGGCGGCACATGCAGCCGATCGTAAAGCGGCGCCTCATCGCCGAGTTCCTTGATCGGCAGATCGGCTTTGATCTCGCCATGGTGCTTGACGACGAAACGCAAAGTGTCCGTCGTCTTGCCGATGATGGCGAAGTCGAGTCCCCATTTGCGGAAGACGGCCTCGGCCTCCGCCTCCTTCTCAGGCGTCAGCACCATGAGCATGCGCTCCTGGCTTTCGGAGAGCATCATTTCATAGGCGGTCATGCCTTCTTCGCGGCAGGGCACTTTATCGAGATCGAGTTCGATGCCGAGATCGCCCTTGGCGCCCATTTCGACGGCCGATGAGGTGAGACCGGCCGCGCCCATATCCTGAATGG
>DAIESR010000422.1 GCA_027346205.1 Beijerinckiaceae bacterium | reverse complement strand
GGCGGGACCGCGCGAGCTTGCTATGGGTGCGGCTGTAGGAGAAATAGATGATGAGGCCGATGCCGAGCCAAGCGAAGAGCCGCACCCAAGTGTCCCGCGGCAGGCTCGACATCAGATAGAAGGCTGAGGCTGCGCCAAGCGGCGCGACAGCGAAAATGGCCGGTGTCCTGAACGGTCGCTTGATGTCGGGCCGCCGAATCCGCAGCACGAGCACGCCCAGGCAGACCACGATGAATGCGAAGAGCGTCCCGATGCTGACCAATTCGCCGACGAGACCGATCGGCAGCAGGCCGGAAAAGACCGCCACGATGCCGCCGATGACCAGCGTCGATACATAGGGTGTACGAAAACGCGGATGAACACGTCCGGCGATTGCAGGCAGGAGCCCGTCGCGCGCCATGGTATAGAAGATGCGCGTCTGGCCGAGCAGCAGCACGAGAATCACCGAGCTGAGTCCCAAGATCGCGCCGAATTTGATGATAGGCCCGAGGATATGGAGGCCGACGGCATCGACGCCAAAGGCGATGGGATCAGGCACATTGAGCTTGTCGAAAGGAACCATGCCGGTGATGACGAGGCTCACCAAGACATAGAGAATCGTGCAGATGAACAATGAGCCGAGAATGCCGCGCGGCATGTTCTTTTGCGGCTCGATCGCCTCTTGCGCCGCCGTCGAGACGGCATCAAAGCCGATATAGGCGAAAAAGACGACCGCACCGCCACGCACGATGCCGTCCCAACCGAAATGGCCTGGGCCCGCCGCCGGCGGAATGAAGGCGCCATGCGGATTGGCCGTCGTCACCCAATTCGCAGGCGTGAAATACCACACGCCTGCGAAGATGAAGAGGACGATGATGGCGAGCTTGATGATCACGATCACATTATTGACGCGCGCGGACTCGCGAATGCCGAGCACGAGCAAAATAGTGACGGCGAGGATGATGAACACGGCTGGGATATTGAGCACCGCGCCTGTGGCGAGCCATGTATTCGTCACCGGATCGAAGGCGAAAGGCGCCTTCGCGTAAATCGCCGGGATATGAATGCCGAAATCGCCGAGAAAGCTCGTGACATAGCCAGACCAGCCGATCGCGACCGTCGTGGCGCCGAGCGCATATTCGAGAATGAGATCCCAGCCGATGATCCAGGCGATGAATTCGCCCATGGTCGCATAGGCATAAGTATAGGCGCTGCCGGCGACCGGCACGGTCGAGGCCATTTCGGCGTAGCAAAGGCCGGCGAAGGCGCAGACGAGGCCGGCAAGTATGTAGGAAAGGCTGATAGCCGGGCCGGCATATTCGGCCGCGGCATGGCCGGTAAGGACGAAAATACCAGCGCCGATGATTCCCCCGATCCCGAGCGCGATGAGGCTCAGCGGCCCGAGCGTGCGCTTCAAGGGCGGACTGCCGATGCCTTCCATACGCTGAACTTCGGTATCCTCGGCTTCCGCGGCGAGGAGTTCCATCGACTTGCAGGCGAAGAGATTCGACATACTATCCTCACGGGTGAGCCAGAGCGTTTTCCGACCGGATGGAATCATCCGGTCGGAAAACGCTCAAAATCAATGCGCTGGAGCATGTTCTAATCGGAAAAGTCTATCAACTTTTTCGGAACATGCTTGTCTTATGACTTTTTGCGCCGCTGAGGCAAAAAGGAACCGCTGGGAGAGGGTTGCCACCCTCTCCTCAGCGGCGAGGGACGGATCGAGAAACTGCGGACCGTTTGACGGGTCGAGCTAGAGTTTGATCGCCCTCGTCTTTTCCTTCGGCCTGGACGGATACTCGGGCGCTCGGCCCGAATGACAAGCAGAGGCGCGGAAAAGATGAACTCTTCTACCATTGGCGTCGACGTGTCGAAAGACTGGCTCGACGCCCATCGTTTGTCCGACGGCGCCGATCGCCGCTTCGCCAACGACAAAGCTGGCCAGAAGGCCTTGATCAAATGGCTGTCCGCCACCTTGGTGAAGCTCGTCGTTTTCGAGCCGACCGGTCCTTACCATCGCGCGCTCGAACGCAGCCTCGATGCCGCCGGCCTACCGATCGCCAAG
>DAIESR010000417.1 GCA_027346205.1 Beijerinckiaceae bacterium | reverse complement strand
GGACCTGATGACCCATGGCATTCATCGTATGATGCGCTTTATGGCAATGCATCGCCCAATCGCCGGTATTATTGGCGGTGAACTCGATCGCGCGCATCTGCCCGACCGCGCAATCGACCGTGGCCTCGGGCCACCATGCCTTCTCGTCCACCCATCCACCGTCCGTGCCCGACACATGGAAGCTCGTGCCGTGAATATGGATCGGATGATTGGTCATGGTGAGATTGCCGAACCTGATCCGCAGCTTATCGCCAAGGCCGGCAACAACCGGATCGATCCCGGGAAAGACGCGCGAATTGAAGGTCCAGAGATTGAAATCGAGCATCTCACTGACCTTCGGCGTGTAGCTGCCCGGCTCAATGAGATAGGAACTCATGAGAAAGACATAGTCGCGGTCGACGCGACGAAAGTTCGGATCGCGCGGATGGACGACGAAGAAGCCCATCATGCCCATCGCCATCTGGATCATCTCATCCGCATGCGGGTGGTACATGAAGGTGCCGGAGCGGGGCAGCACGAATTCATAGACAAAGGTTTTTCCAGGCGGAATGCCCGGCTGCGTGAGGCCCATGACGCCATCCATGCCATTGACGATGTCCATGCCATGCCAATGAACGGTGGTCGGCTCAGGAAGATGGTTGGTGACGAAAATGCGAACCTTGTCGCCTTCCACGGCTTCGATCGTCGGGCCGGGGCTCTGGCCATTGTAGCCCCAGAGATGCGTCACCATGCCCGGCGCCATCTCGCGCACCACGGGCTCGGCGAGGAGATGAAATTCCTTCCAATCGCCGTTCATGCGGAAGGGCAGTGTCCAGCCGTTGAGCGTTGCGACGGGATTATACTCCCGCCCCCTCGATGGATGGAGAGGCGGCTGCATTTTCGCGTCGCGCATGATCGGCGCCTCAGGGATAGACGCCGCCTCCGCGCGGCTGCTGATCATTGCCGCCGAGGTGATCGCAAGACTACCAGCACCGAGGAGAGTGCGGCGCGTCGGCCGTTCGAAGGAACTCATGCTTGTCCTCCTGATATGTATCGATGATGGATCAATTGGCGGCCTCCGCTGTGGCACCTATAGGAGCCTGGTCCGGCGGAGCACCATCCGGACCATTGCCCATGAGAGCGGCTTTGAGATTGACTTCGGCGATGAAGAAATCGCGACGCGCGCCAATCGCAGCAATGTTGGACATCACCCGACCGCGCGCATCGAGCAGCAATTGCGTCACATCGGCGAGCATGCCGTTATATTGCAGCGACGTCTGATCGAGAATCGTCTTGCGCAGCGGCAGGATTTGCTTGGCGTAATAATACGCCAGCTCATATTTGCCGCGATAGCGCGTATAGGCCTCGCGCACTTGCGAACGGACGTCGATCGCGCGTTGCGCCAGCCGGTTCGCGGCGGCGAGATAGGTTTCGCGCGCATGACGAAATTTGCTCTCGCCAAAATCATAGATCGGAATGGAAAAGTCGACGATGAATCCATTGCGGGCGAGCTTGCTCGTCCCATTCGAACCTCCTGTGCCGCTGCTCCATTCTTTGTCATCCTGCAAGGTCAAGCCGACGTCGGAGACGTAGCGCGTCACATTGGTCAACCCGAGTTCACGGGCGAGAGCATCGAGGCTGTGGCGTGCCGCGATAATATCGAGCCGCTTGCTGAGCGCCTCGGCCTCGATATCGCGCGCGCTGGCAATTCGTCGCGGCAATGGCGGCAGCGCCTTGGGTAAAGTGAAGGCTATGTCGCGTCCCCAAAGTCCCATGAGTCGCGTGAGCTTCTCGCGCTCGGCCTGTGCCTGCAGGCGCGCATCGGCGCGCTGCGCACCGAGTTCGGCGTAGAAGACATCTTCGCGGGCCTGTTCGAGCTTGTTCAGACTGCCCGATTCGCCAAGTTGCTTGGCGAGTTCGGCCGAGGCTTGGGCCGCGGCCACGGCAGTGTCGAGGAAGGCGATCTGCTGCCTCGCCGCCACGGCAATGAAATACTGCCGGCTGACCTCGGCAGCGAGCGCCATGACTTGACCAGCCGCGCGCGCCTGTGCAGCCTTGAATCGCTCATTGGCGATCGCCCGACGCGCCGGCAGCGTGGCCAGCGCATAGAGATTGACGACGATTTGGCGCACGACTTCGACATCACCCATTCCGGCAAGCCGGTCGATCGAGAATCGCGGTTCCGGCGGCAGGCTGGCTCTGACAAATTCCGCTTCGGAGACACCGAGGTCGTTGAACGAAGCTTGCAGATCCCTGTTGCTGAGCAATGCGATTTGGACAGCGCGGTCGACGCTGAGGGGTCGCGCAAGCAGATGGCGGACCCGTGCCTGCGCGCTTTCCACCTCGGCTTCGCTATCGATCTTGACGATATTCTTGTGAAGCCGCGCCGAGGCCACATCGATGGCCGGTGAAAGACCGCCATCCGGCGAGAAGCCGACGCAACCGCTTAGCGTCAGCGCAAGGATCGTCAGACTTCCATGAGCGCGGAACCGACGGAAGCGGCGCGCGACGCACGCAGGCACAAAGGCGCGCTTCATTTGCCATCCCCCCTGCCCTTCATTCCGGGCATAGCCGGCATTTCGCGCTTCGAATCCCCGCCCGGCGTCACGGCGCGGTTCATCTCGAGCCAGTTTCCGATTTCCACAGGCGCATAAGCCTTGAGATCCGCTGTCGGGGAACGCGGCGGCGACCAACGGCTCACGAGCGCAGGATCGGCCGGCGCGAACAGATTCGATGGCCCATACAAAGGGCAGGCTGATGCCAGCCCGATGAAGGCGGCAAAGATCGAAGGGCACATGAATTGACTCGGTTGCAATGGCAGACGACCACACGGCGTCGACCATCCTACGGCACTTCGCCGCAAAATGTGATTCTATGGATTTTGGAATTACCGCCAGCGTTCGC
>DAIESR010000408.1 GCA_027346205.1 Beijerinckiaceae bacterium | reverse complement strand
GCCATTCGCGCGCCGCACCGATCAGGTGTCTGGCGTCGGCGTGCCATTTCGAAAAATGCACATTGATTTCATCAGGCGCGCTGGATTGCGCCCAGATATCGGCGCGCCAATCGATCGCGACTGGCGCCTCGATGATGGCGACGACATTGATGACGCTGCCCGCGCGCAACGGATAATGCACGAGATGGGCCTGCGGGCCGAGCCAAAGCGTGCTTTCGGGCCGGCGCAGCTCAGGTGCCACATGTTCCGCATCGATGAGCGTGCGCCAAGCGACATGGTGGGCTGTGTGGGGCAATGCACGGGATGGTCCTCCGGCGCTTTTACCTGTGCGGCGCATTTCGTCGAAGTGCTGCCGCACGATGGAGCGCAGGCCGTCGGCGCCGATCAGGCAATCGGCGCCATAGGCGATTTCGCGCGCGCCATGGAGCGCCGTGACCTCCACGCCTGTCTCGGTCGTGGCAAAGCCCGTCACTTCGGTCTGCAAAGAAAGAGAGATCGCATGGCTTTGCGCCACTGCCTCGATCAGCGCCTTTTGGAGATCGGCGCGATGAATGAGAAGATAGGGTGCTCCCCAGCGATTTTCCGCGTCCTCAAGGGGAAGCCATTGCAAAGAGGCGCCATCGCGCCAGCGTCGGATATGGATCGCCTCAGGCGCCAGGGCCGCGGCGGAAAGACGTGGCAGCACGCCGAGATCGCGCAGAATGGCGCTGGCATTGGGAGAGATTTGCAGGCCGGCGCCGGCTTCTTCGAGAAGCTTCGCACGTTCGAGAAGGCTCACACGAAAGCCGGCGCGGGCGAGGCAAAGCGCGGCTGTCAGTCCGCCGATTCCAGCTCCGGCGATCAGCGCATGCGGGGCATTGCTCATCTGCTCCTGCGCTCAAATGGCGCGCAGCGGAGATCAGACCGCTTCGGCCGGAGCATAGGCGCATTCGGTTGGCTCGCAGCCGCCATGAAGCGAAGCGTCATAGACATAATGGGTGGAGCAATAGGGACAGATCGTATCCCTGTCATTTCCCATGTCTATGAAGATATGGGGATGATCGAAAGGTGGCAGCGCGCCAATGCACATGAATTCCTTGGCGCTAATCCGTACTTGCGCGGCACCAGGCTGGTTGTGGAAATGTGGCGTGACGTGATCGGCCATGAGGAAAGCCCAAATTTATGTGGCGCGCACCATAGTAAAGGATGCCGCGCTTGGGTAGCAGAAACTTGCCGAGGTGCAAATGCGTGCGGCGCAACACATCGCGTCGCAGGCGCGAGCATCTCTGCGGATCGGTTGAAACTCGGCGTGCCATCTCTATATTGGCGCGCGATAGGATGACCATGTACGAATTTTCGTCTCACAACGTGCGGCTTGCCTATATTGACGAGCCGCCAGCGGCGGGCAGCCGGGGCGATCCGATCCTTTTGATCCATGGATTTGCGTCGACCCATGCGATCAACTGGGTGTTCACCCAATGGGTTAAGACTTTGACCGACGCCGGTCGGCGGGTCATAGCATTCGACAATCGCGGCCATGGCCGCAGCGACAAGCTCTACGACCCAAAGGCCTATGCGATCCCGGTGATGGCGGAGGATGCGCGCAATCTGCTCGATCACCTGGGTATCGCGAAAGCCGATGTGATGGGCTATTCGATGGGTGCGCGAATCGCCGCCTTTCTTACGAAATCCCATCGAGAGAAGGTGCGCTCGCTCATACTTGGCGGTATTGGCGAAAATCTCGTTGAAGGTGGACAGGTTCTGCTCGGAGTCGCCGAGGCGATGGAAGCGCCTTCGGTCGATGCTTTGACGGATCCGGTCCAGAAAATGTTCCGGCAATTTGCCGAGGCGACGAAAAGCGATCTACATGCGCTCGCGGCATGTAGCCGGGGCGCGCGCCACGCTTTTACCGAAAAGGAGCTCCGCGAGTTCGATTTGCCGGTCTTGGTCGCGGTCGGTGCCAAGGATGAAGTGGCCGGCGATGCGCAGCGGCTCGCGACACTTTTTCCGCATGCTCGCATGCTGCCCATACCGGATCGCGATCACAATCGCGCTGTCGGGGATTTGGTTTTCAAGCGGGGGGTTCTCGAGTTTCTTGCAAGCCTCGATTGAGGCTTGATCCGCGGCCGCTGCGCCTGGATCGAAAGCGTGCTATAAGGCTGAGCATGACGTTTGGCGCTATGGCGGATTGAGTCAGCTTTTTGACGTTCGCTTGTTACCGCTGGAGGTTGAGCGTGACATTCGGCACTTCTTCGAAGACAGTTTCCAAGACAGCCGGCAAGCTTCTGAGCGTTGCGCCGGCGGATCCGCTTTTCGTGCGCGTGCGGGAAGAGGCAGAGGATGTCATTCGGCGCGATCCAGAACTCACCGGCTGGATCTTCGAGACCGTTCTCAATCATGAGACATTGGAGTCGGCGATCATTCATCGGCTCGCCGCGCGACTCGGGCGGGACGAGGTTTCTGCTGATCTGATCCGCCAGACCTATCTCGACATCAGTGCGCATGAGCCGCAGATCGGCGCCGCCTTTCGTGCCGACATGCTGGCGGTCGTGGATCGTGATCCGGCCTGCATGCGGCTGATCGAGCCGCTGCTCTATTTCAAAGGGTATCATGCGATCGAGACGCATCGGCTCGCGCATATGCTCTGGCGCAACGGGCGGACCGACTTCGCACTCTATCTGCAAAGCCGGTCGTCGGAGGTTTTCCAGACCGATATTCATCCGGCGGCGCAATTGGGCACCGGCATTTTTCTCGATCATGCGACAGGTCTGGTCATTGGCTCGACGGCGGTCGTCGAAGACAATGTATCCATGCTGCAGGATGTGACCTTGGGCGGGACCGGCAAAGAGACCGGCGATCGACATCCGAAGATACGCCATGGCGTCCTCATCGGCGCTGGCGCCAAGGTTCTCGGCAATATCGAAATCGGCCATTGCGCCCGCATCGCGGCAGGTTCCGTGGTGTTGCGGCCGGTGCCGCATAACAAGACCGTCGCCGGCGTGCCGGCGCGGGTCGTCGGCGAAGCTGGCTGTGCCGAGCCTGCGCGCAGCATGGACCAGATCCTTGCCGCCAAAACAGCGCGAGAGTAAGTGGGCTTGCGGCCTTTCCGGTTTTCTGGCAATGCCGCACCGCATGCTTGGCCATTGTAGCCAAGGGTCGAGCCTTGCCGATTCTTCAGTTCGAATCAGCCGGCTGGACTTATTTTGAGGAGTTGATGTTGGACAAGGTCGAATTGCGTAAATTGCAAGGCTTTTTGCGGAAGGCCCTTGGCAATGACGCGATCAAAGTGAGCCCCGCCAAACGCAATCCCGATGATGCCGAGGTGCATTTCGGCGAGCGTGTGATCGGCTCGATCGTCGTCGATGATGAAGACGGCGACCGGTCGTTTGCCTTTTCCATGCCGCTGCCGGTCGAGCGTCAGGTTCTACAGGATTATTTGCGGCGCCTCTTCGAGAACGACAAGTTGAAGATCGTTCCGCGGCCGAAGAAGACGGATTCCGTGGAATTGAACATAGGCGCTGATTTTCTCGGCGTGATTTCCGCTGATGATCCGAAAGGCAAGAGCTTCACCTTGCAAATCGCTATTCTCGATTTCGATATCGAGGAATTCTAGATCACGATGATTTTGGATTGAATCAATCCAAAATCATAAACGTGATCGATTCTAAAAGTATAGAGCGGGATAGGCAGATAAGTTTACGCAATCTGCATG